>DASQJS010000260.1:0-4923 GCA_035630995.1 Steroidobacteraceae bacterium
AGGCCTGGCGCACGCTCAACACCTTCCCGAATGCCACCTTCAACCTCGCCACCGGCAATGTCGGCGTCATGGCGGCCACGAACGAAGAAGTGAAGGCCAAGGAATATCCCATCCTGGGCTGGGTTTTCGCCGCCGTGATCCTCATGTGCCTGCTCACGTTCCGCAGCTTGTTAGGCACGGTGCTGGTGTTCCTGCCGCTCGCGCTCGTGTCCATCCTGGTGTACGCGGAGATGGCCATCGTCGGCATCGGCCTCAAGGTCAACACGCTGCCCATGGTGGCGCTCGGCGCCGGCATCGGCGTGGACTACGGCATCTACCTGTGGAGCCGCATGCAGGAATACCTGCACGCCGGGGACACGGTGCACCAGGCGTTCGAGAAGACCATGCGCGTGACCGGCGCGAGCATCATCTTCACCGGCATCACGCTCGCCATCGGCGTGGTCACCTGGGTGTTCTCGCCGCTGCAGTTCCAGGCGGATATCGGCATCATGCTCACGTTCATGTTCTTCGTGAACATGCTTGGCGCCATCATCCTGTTGCCCGCGCTCGCCGCGTGGATGGTGAAGGCGGTGCCGGGTGGGGAAAGTGGGGAGTCCCGATCGACGGCGTCGTCGCCGCAACCACCAGCCGACTCCCCACTTTCCCCACCCGGCACCTAATGACTCCCGAAGAGTTCCGCCGCGCGGGGCATGAGCTCATAGACTGGGTGGCGGACTATCGCGAGCGCGTTGCGCGGTCCGAATTTCCGGTGATGTCGCGCAATGTTCCCGGTGCATTGCGCGCGGCATTGCCAGCCATTCCGCCTCAGGCACCCGAGCATTTCGCCGCCATCCGCCGCGATCTCGATGAGCTGATCCTGCCGGCCTGCACTCATTGGCAGGATCCGCGTTTTCACGGCTACTTCCCGTCAAATGGTTTGCCGGCGGCCGTGCTCGGCGATCTCGTGAGCGCGGGCCTGGGGCAGCTCGGGCTCAACTGGCAGGCAAGTCCGGCGCTGACCGAGCTCGAAGAGGTGTGCCTCGACTGGTGGCGCCAGATGCTCGGGTTGTCCGCGCGCTGGTCGGGCGTGATTCAGGACACCGCCTCCACGGCCACGTTCGTGGCGCTGGTCTGTGCGCGTGAGCGCGCCTCCAACCACGCCGCCACGCGGGGCGGGCTGCAGGGCCTGGCGAGCCCGCTCGTGGTGTACGTATCGGCACAGGCCCATAGCTCGGTGGAAAAGGCGGCACTGCTCGCGGGCTTCGGTCGCGAGAATCTGCGCATGATCCCTGTCGACGACAACTTCGACATGCGTGCTGACGCGCTCGCCACGGCCATCGCGACGGATCGCGCCGCCGGGCGCGAACCGGCCGCGATCGTGGCGACCTGCGGCACGACTGCGACCACCGCGTTCGACCCCATTGCCGAGATCGTTCAGATCGCGCGCGCGCAGGAGTTGTGGCTGCACGTCGATGCGGCCATGGCGGGCTCGGCCATGATCCTGCCCGAGTGCCGGATCCTGTGGGATGGCGTGGAAGGCGCCGACTCACTGGTCGTGAACCCGCACAAGTGGCTTGGCGTGTCCATGGACTGCTCTACGTACTACGTGCGCGACCCGCAGTTCCTCGTGCGCGTCATGTCGACCAACCCGAGTTACCTGCAGACCGCAGCCGATGGCACGGCAAAAAACTACCGAGATTGGGGATTGCCACTCGGCCGCCGCATGCGGGCGCTCAAGCTGTGGTTCGTGATCCGCGAGCAGGGCGTGAGCGGGCTGCAGGCGCGCATCAGCCGCGATCTCGCGCACGCGCAATGGCTGGCGGGAGAAATCAGCGCAACGTCGCCGTGGAAGATCCTCGCCCCGGTTCGGTTGCAGACTCTGGTCGTGCGCCACGAACCTCCGGGGTTCGATGTCGCGGCCATCGACGTGCACACCCGTGCCTGGGCCCAGGCCATCAACCAATCCGGTAAGGCATTCCTTACTCCGGCGGTCATCAATGACAGGTGGGCCGTACGCGTTTCGATAGGAGCGGCGACCACCTCGCGTGAGCACGTGGTCGATCTCTGGCGGCTCATGCGTGAGACTGCACAAGCCATTCAGGAAGGAGCACAGCGATGAAGAAAACGGGAATTGCGATAGGGTTGATCGTGGCAGCAGTTAGCGCGAGCGCGCAGCAGCCCGTGGCTCCGCAGACGCCACCGCCGCCCATGCCCGCGCCAGCGGACGTGAAGATCGAAACCATCAGCGTGGCGCCCGGCATCTACATGCTCATGGGACGCGGTGGCAACGTGGGGCTCACGGTGGGCGTCGACGGCGCCGCCATCATCGACGATCAGTTCGCCGACATGGCGCCCAAGATCCGTGCCGCCGTCACGATGCTCTCGGAACAGCCGGTGCAATTCGTGATCAACACGCACCTGCACGGGGATCACACCGGCGGCAACGACGCGTTCGGCAAGGCCGGCGCCGTCATCATCGCGCACGAAAACGTGCGCAAGTTCCTCGGGTCGGATCAGGTGAATCCTTCCACCAACGCGCCTATCCCGGCACGCGCGCGCGAAGCGTTGCCCGTGATCACGTTCGCTGACACGGCGACGCTGCACTTCAATGACGACGACCTGCAGTTCATGCATCTGCCGAACGCGCACACCGCGACGGATATCGTGGTGCGATTCAGGAAGGCCAACGTGCTGCACATGGGCGACTGCTTCACCGGCGGATTTCCGTTCATCGACGGCAACACCGGCGGCACGCTCGATGGCCTGATCCGCGCGCACGAAAAGGTGCTCGCGACGGTCGACGACAACACGAAGATCATCCGCGGCCACGGACCGCTCGGCAACAAGGCGGAGCTGCAGGCGTATCACGACATGCTCGTGGTGGTGCGCGATCGCGTGGCGAAGCTGGTCAGGGCCGGCAAGAGCGCCGACGACGTGATCGCGGCGCGGCCGACCCGCGATTACGAGGAAAAATATGGTGGCGCCAGTTTCAATGCGGCGCAGTGGTTAGGCCGCGCCTACGTCGACCAGAAGATCGCGCTCGAGAAGAAAAAGAAGAAGTAGGCAGGCGGAGCGTGCGCGCCGCTGCAGGAGCGGCGGCGCACCCCTCGCGACGCACCTTCCGGGAATCCCCTATCGCTTCGCGAAGTTGCGCCGAATCAGTGCAACATAACGCGCCGCATCACGGGCTTTTCGCCCAACTACGCGGTGGAACGCCCCATCGGCCTATAGACAGCGCCATGCCTGCTGGTAAAAGTTTCTCTCGCAATGGTGCGATACGCCCTGTGGAAGAGATGAAAGACTCCAGCAATACCGCAAAAAAGTTGTTAGACCTGCCGTACGCTCCCGAGGCGGAACAGTACCTCGATGAGCTCGAGCGGAGCGGGCAGTTCCGCGTCGGCCTCGAAGCGGAGGTCGAGGATGCCGAAGCGGGCGACGCGTCGGCCGGCAACGACTACGGCTGGGGCCGCGGCTCCGGCAGCGTCTCGATTCAGGACTGGTGGACTTCCGGGCGCGTTGCGTTGCGCGTCGGGGCAGGAATCGCACCGGGCGAAGTGACGCTCGCGCGCGTCAACGATTCACTGGTGATGCGCACCCAGGACGGCTTCGACCGGCTCGTGCTCGAGGGTTACCTCGGCCTGATTCCCGATGCCTCGACCCTGCGCATCATCTTCAATGACGGCCATGAATGGTCGGGCGCCGAGCTGTTGGCGCGAATCGGAAGCTGGCTCACCGAGAGTGAATCCACGCAGGGTGAGCCGGGGCCTTCGGCGCCTAACCACTAGCCGCTGTCTCAATACGGATCGAGGTCCATGTAAGCGATGGGTTTGCCGTCGTTGATGTCGATCAATGCGGTCCAGAACCCCTTGCTATGGTGAACGGGCAGCCAGCGGACGCGCTCCGCAGGTATTTCCACATCGCGCATGGCAGCTTCGAGCAGCGACCTGCTGGCGGGCTTTCGCTTCATTAGCAAGGCGATCGGCCTGGCGTGCCCGCGGATGCTCTCGACCTGCGCTTCGTAACGAACGAAAAACTTCGGCCGCAGGTAGATATCGTTGCCATTTAAGCCCGAGAACAACGCTTCGTTTCTGTCCGTCGGCGGCACCTCGATAGCGACCAGGCGCGGTCCGGTGAACGGCAGCGTCGCGTATTCCGGTTTGCGCACGGCCGCGAGCTCGGCGTCCGTGAACTCGCGCGCCGTGACGACTTCCAGCCGGTCGATGCTGTAAGCCACGTACGCCGGGCGCGTGCCCGCGACGATGGAAACGCCGTAGACCAGCGCGGCGATCTGCACGATGCCGACGATCGTGTAGTCAATGATGAGCTTGCGACGCGATTTGCGACTGTTGTAAATGACCAGGGAGATGAGCGGCCCGAGCGCGACGTCGCAACCCACGACCAGCATGAACAGCTCGGTGCCGCCGATCATGGTCGCGAAGGGGTCGGGAAACCAGACCAGGAAAATCAGCGCTGCAGCGCACGCCGCAAGGCCCAGGGTCACCAGGAAGTGGATGGCCGTTGCGATGAATTTCTCGCGCCACACGATCATGTGTTCCTCCGTCAGTCGTCGAATTTGACCTTGCCACGTAGGCGCTTATTTTTCTGCGAGCGCGCCTTTCCGTCCAGTCGACGCTCTTTCGAGGCGCGTGTGGGTTTGGTCGCATGGCGCTTCTTGGGGACTACCAATGCGCGACGGACGAGATCTAGGAGCCGTTCTTCCGCGTCGCGTCGATTGCTTTCCTGGCTGCGCGACTCGCGCGCCTGGATGAGGATCTCGTCCGCGTCGGTGAGTCGCTGGCCGGCGAGGGCGCGCAATCGCGCCTTCACGTCATCGCGCAGCGTCGTATTACGTGCCACCGAAAATCGCAGCTGTACGGCCGACGCCACCTTGTTGACGTTCTGCCCGCCCGGCCCGGCAGAGCGGATGAACGCCACTTCCAGATC
>DASQJS010000261.1:0-3658 GCA_035630995.1 Steroidobacteraceae bacterium
CGACGGTCAGATTCTCGTGTTGTACGACGTGCTCGACATCACCTCGGGCCGCAAGCCGCGCTTCGTGAAGAATTTCATGGAAGGCGCCACATCGAATGTCGACGCGCTCAAGCGCTACGTCGAGGCGGTGAAGAAGAAAACCTATCCCGCACCCGAGCACGAATTCCATGCTTGAGGCGCGCCCTGCCGAATTGAAGAAGGGATCGCGGATGTCGACCGTGACCACCATTGCCCAGGTGCGCGCGCAGGTGGCGGAATGGCGCGCCGCACGTGATCGCGTGGTGTTCGTGCCGACCATGGGCAACCTGCACGCCGGCCACGTCAGCCTCATCGAGGCTGCGCGAAGGCACGGAAAACGTTTCGTCGCGAGCATCTTCGTGAACCCGATGCAGTTCGGGCCGAACGAAGACTTCGCGCACTATCCGCGCACGCCCACGCAGGACGCGACCATGCTCGCCGACGCCGGCTGCGATCTCATGTTCATGCCCGAAGTTGGCGAAATCTATCCGAACGGCGCGGACCAGGCGACGCGCGTGGAAGTGCCGGGCATCTCCGGCATCCTGTGCGGAGAATTCCGTCCCGGGCATTTCGAAGGCGTGGCCACCGTCGTCGCCAAGCTGTTCAACATCGTCGATGCCGACGTGGCGATCTTCGGCGAGAAGGATTTCCAGCAGCTCACCGTGATCCGCCGCATGGTCGCGGACCTGTGCCTGCGCGTGGAGATCGTCGGCGCGCCCACGGTGCGCGAACCCGACGGGCTCGCGATGAGCTCGCGCAACCAGTACCTGGACGAGGCACAGCGCAAGCTGGCGCCCACCATCTACCGTCAATTGCAGCAGGCCGTCGAGGCGCTGCGGTCGGGCGTGCGTGACTATGCTCGCATCGAGACGGCCGGACGCACGGCGCTCGATGGCGCGGGCTTTCGCACCGACTACTTCAGCGTGCGCGACGCGAAGACGCTGGCACCGGCGAAGCCCGACACGAAATACTTTGTCGTCTTGACGGCGTCGCGGCTGGGCAAGGCCCGGCTCATCGACAACGTCCAGTACACCGCGGGTTGACGCATGGGCGCCTCGTCGCGCCGAAGTTGTCCCCAGTGCGGAGTCGATTCGGTCCAGCTGTCGCTGGCCAACGTGCGCCGCCGGCGCCGGGTCACGTGCCATTCCTGCGGCACGAAGCTGGAAATCGTCGTTCCAACCGCGCTTTACACCCTCGTGACGCTGTCTGCCGTCATTCTCGGTTCGATGCTCGTGCCGGTTCTCCTCATGTCGATATTCGAGAAGAAGTGGACTGCGATCGCGCTGGCCGTTGCGCTGCTGTTCGCGCTCATCTTCGGGTCAAATGAGTTGTTGAATCGCCGCGCCACCGTGCAGCGCCTGGACTAACTGCCTGCGGCCTGGCGCGTCGTGTGTTCGGCGCGGGCCCATGCCACGTGTTCACGCACCAGCGCCGAAGGATCATCGGCGCGCGCGGTCAGTGCCGCGGTGTTCGCGGGAGTAGCCGGCGCATTGCCCAGCGCGATCGCGATGTTGCGCAGCCAGCGTTCATAGCCGATACGCCGGATTGCCGAGCCTTCAGTGCGATCGAGAAACTCCGCTTCGGTCCAGGCGAACAACTCTTCCAGTCGCGAAGAGTCCAGCCGGTGCCGCGTCTTGAAATCCGGATGCGCGGCGGCGCGCGCGAATTTGTTCCACGGACAGACAAGCTGGCAGTCGTCGCAGCCATAGATGCGGTTGCCCATCATGCGGCGCAACTCCACGGGTATCGCGCCGTGTAATTCGATGGTGAGGTAGGAGATGCAGCGCCGCGCGTCGAGCTGGTTGGGCGCGGTGATGGCGCCCGTGGGACAGATCGGGATGCACGCGCTGCAGGTGCCGCAGTGAGCGCTCGCGGGTTCATCGACGGGCAGCGGCAGGTCGGTGAGGATCTCGCCGATGAAAAAATACGAGCCGGCGTCGCGCGCAATGAGATTGGTGTGTTTGCCTATCCAGCCGAGCCCGGCGTTGCGCGCCAGGGCTTTTTCGAGCACGGGTCCGGAATCGACGAACACGCGGTAACCCATCGGCCCCACGCGCTCGACGATGTCGTCGGCCAGGCTCTGCAGGGCGTTTCGCAACACCTTGTGATAGTCGCGACCGAGCGCGTAACGCGAGATGTACCCCAGCATGGGATCGGCCAGCGCCTCGGTGGCATCGCGCGCGTCCGATGGCCAGTAGTTCATGCGCGCCGACAGGACGCGCACCGTGCCCGGCACCAGCTCTTCGGGGTGCGTGCGGCGCGAGCCATGTTTGGACATGTAGCCCATCTCGCCGTGTTTGCCCGCGCCGAGCCATCGGTCGAGGTGCGCGGCATCCACTGAGAGCTGCACGTCGCTGACGCCGAGCGCGTCGAAACCACGCTCCCGGGCCAAAGCCAGCAGGTCGTTCTTGAGCTCCAGCAGCGCGCCTGGGTCGGCAACTGGGGATTCATTGGGCGGAGTCATGGTGTCGTGGCCAGTATAATTCGCGCCATGAACCGGCCGACCGCCATCTACTCCGCCGCGCAGGTGCGCGCGCTGGACGCCTGGGAAATCGAGAAACGCCGCGTCCCGGCCTTCACACTGATGACCCGGGCAGCGGAAGGCGCGCTGAAAATCCTGCGCGCCCGTTGGCCGCAGGCGAAACGCGTGGCGGTGGTCTGTGGCGCGGGCAACAACGGCGGCGACGGCTACGTGCTCGCGCGCCTCGCGCGCCTGGCCGGCCTCGAGGCGTTGGTGCTGGCGGCGGCGCCGCCCGACAAGCTGGGTGGCGATGCGCGCCGCGCGATGGAGGAATGGCTGGCCACCGGGGGTAGCGCACATCCCTTCGCCGCCGATGCGCTGTCAGGCAGCGATGTCATCGTCGACGGTTTGTTGGGCATCGGGTTCGCGGGCGCATTGCGCGCGGAAACGCTGGCCGTGATCCGCGCGATCAACTCGGCGAAGCGTCCGGTGCTGGCGCTCGACATTCCCTCCGGAGTGAACGCCGACAGCGGCGCGGTGTCGGAGGCCGCGGTGCGCGCCGAAGTCACGGTGAGTTTCGTGGCGCTGAAGTCCGGGCTGTTCCTCGGTGCGGGTCCGGAGCATGCGGGCGTCGTGCTGCTCGACGACCTGGGCGTGGTGGCTCCTCTCACTCCGCAATTCACGCCGCTCATGCGGCGAATCGATGAAAGCGAACTCGCGTCGAGCCTGCCGCGGCGGGCGCGCGAGTCGCACAAGGGGGCCCACGGCCGGGTGCTGGTCATCGGCGGCGGCTCCGGCATGCCAGGCGCGCTGCGGCTGGCGGGAGAGGCGGCGTTGCGCGTGGGCGCCGGGCTCGTCACGGTTGCCGGCGCGCCGGAGAACCTCGTGGCCGTCACCGCCACGCGTCCGGAACTCATCTATCTACCTCTCGTAAGCGCCAACCTGGACGATGCCATCCGATCCTGCGACGTGCTGGCCATCGGGCCCGGGCTCGGCACGGGCGACTGGGCGCGACGCCTGTGGGCGCAGGTGCGTTCGGCCGGCATCCCCGTGGTGGTGGATGCCGATGCACTGAATCTGCTGGCGGCGAATCCCGGCAAACTTCCACAGAACTGGATCATCACGCCACATCCTGGCGAAGCCGCGAGGTTGTTAGGCGTTGACACCCGCGCCGTGCAG
>DASQJS010000262.1:0-16152 GCA_035630995.1 Steroidobacteraceae bacterium
CGGATGCTATTGGTGGCGCCTGCACGCGCGCAAATGCCTGTCTGAATTGAGGCTTTTTACCGGGCAAAGGTTGAAGGGAAGCCACGATAAACCAGCAAAAGCCCGTTTCGCCCCTGTTCTTCTCAAATAAGAATAATTATCATCTGGCCCTCAAATCGGCCCTTCGGGGCCTCCGGGACCAGCCAGTCAATCCTGATGCCCTTCGGGCTCAAGGCCGCCAGCCATCCCCTTCTTATCTACGTGGCGCAAAGCCACCGAAGGATTGGCCATGCGGTTCAAAACTGCCCTGCTGTCGTTGGCGTGCCTCTGGGGAACGCTCGGCATCCAGACAAGTGTCTCTGCTGAAACGGATACGGCGAAGGATCCCAAAACGTTGCAGACCATTCGCGTCGAAGCCACGGCCGAGGCGACCAGTACCGCAGCCAAACTACCGCTTTCGCTGCGCGAAACACCGCAGTCGGTCACGATCGTCACGCGCGAACGCCTCGACGACCAGAACCTGCTGTCGCTGCAGGACGTGCTCGAAAGCACGCCCGGCGTGTACACCTACGCCTGGGACAGCGAACGCGTGGTCTTCACCTCGCGCGGCTTCGTCATCGACAATCTGATGTACGACGGCGTGCCGGCGGAAGGCAATTTCAGCACAGGGTCGATCGACGAAACGATCGACACCGCGCTCTACGATCGAATCGAAATCGTCCGTGGCGCCACGGGCCTCATGACCGGCGCCGGGAGCCCGGCCGCATCCATCAACCTCTTTCGCAAGCACGCGGACAACAAGGATCTGGCGACCAGCCTGGGGTTCACGGCCGGTTCCTGGAGCGAATACCGGCTCGATGCCGATGTATCTACGCCGCTCACCAGCGATGGCAGCGTGCGCGCGCGTTTCGTCGGCGTGTACCAGGACACCGATTCGTTCCAGAACCTGTACACGAAGGAAAAGACGGTGCTCTACGGCATCGTCGATGCCGACCTTTCGGAAAACAGCAGGCTCTCCTTCGGCGTCGACTTCCAGGACAACAAACCGAAGTCCAACACCTGGGGCTCGTTTCCGCTGTACCTCGCCGACGGAACGCCGGCAAACTGGGCACGCTCGGTGACTACGTCGACGGACTGGGCCTTCTGGAACCGCAAGACCACGTCCGCATTCGCTGAACTCCAGCACTCCTTCGACAACGGCTGGTCTTTGCGCAGCACGCTGAGCTGGCGCCGGTTCGAAGAAGACCTCGCCCTGTTCTACGTCTACGGTTTCCCGGATCCCGAAACCGGCGAAGGGCTCGAACCGTTCGCGTATCGCGCCGATGGCGAGATCACCTCACTCGCGCTCGACGTGCATGCCTCGGGAGCCGTGAACCTGTTCGGCCGCGAACACGAGCTGGTCGTGGGCTACAACGGCTCGAAAGCGGACAACACGGGCAATGAATACGCGAACGGCGAACTGCCGCCGGTCGGCAATTTCTTCGAGTGGGACGGTTCATATCCGGAGCCGGTCTTCGACCCGACCCCGATCCTGCTCACCGACGTCGACTCGAAACAGAACGGCCTGTATGTCGCTGGCCGCTTCGTGCTGGCCGATCCGCTCAAGGCCATCGCCGGTGTTCGCTACAGCACCTGGGAGACCGATCACTTCTATCTATACGATTCGCCCGACGAAACCTTCCACGACGAATACAGGAAGGTGATTCCCTATGCCGGCCTGATCTTCGACATCAGCGAGCACTATTCGGTGTTCGCGAGCTTCACGGAAATCTTCAAGCCCCAACTCGCGCTCGACGAGAACGCCAAATACCTCGATCCCGTCGACGGCAACAGCGTGGAATTCGGCATCAAGGGCGAGCACTTCGATGCGCGCCTGAACACGGCGCTCACGCTGTTCGAAACGAAACAGGACAACGTGGCCGTCCCGGCGTTCGACGAAGATGGCGCGCCCATTCCGGTGCCGGGCCACGCCGGCGTACAGGCATCATTAGCCGTCGACGGTACGCGTACGCGCGGCTTCGAGTTCGAAGCCTCGGGCGCTCTTGGCGAGAGCTGGAATGCGTCGCTCGGCTGGACTCGTTATCTGATCGAAGACGCGGAGGGCATCGCGATCCGCACGTTCGTGCCGCGCACGATGGTGCGCGGGTTCACCACTTGGCGGCCCGCGGCGCTGGAGAAGCTGACGCTGGGCGCCGGCATCAACTGGCAGTCTGATAGCTACACCCTGGTGGGGATACCCGATGGCCTGGCCACTCTGCGCGAAGGCGACGTGACGCAGCTCAGCCTCATGGCGCGCTACCAGTTCACGCCGAAGATTTCGGTGCAGTTGAACGGCAGCAACCTGCTCGACGAGGACTACTATGTGCTCGACGACTACGACAACACGCGTTATGGCGAGCCGCTGGCGGTGTCGGCGTCGCTTAACTGGCAGTTCTGAGCCCCGCCCGGCCTGATCGCGATGCGTCGCGGGCGAGACTTGCTCTCGCCCGTGGCGCTTCGTAACCTAGCGCCGCATTCGGCATTCGCCGGACGGAGAATTCATGGGTATTGCGGCTCCTCACAACCTGCGTCGGCCCGACGCGGGCATTCAGCGTCCCTTCGGCCTGCGCATCACGCTGAAGGCCGGCGATCCGTTCAAGAAGCTGCTCGGCGCGGACTGGAACAAGACGCACTGGTACGGCACGGCGGCCGAACGAGACGCGGCGCTGGTTGAAATGGCGCGCAAGCACGAATACTCACGCCCCGGCGACAAGCCGGCGCTGAAGTTCGACAAGGTCGAGAAGCTGCACGAATCGCGCGGTCTCTGAGCGCCCGTATTTCTTCTTTTCGCATTTGATGTACGCCGCCGCTTCGGCGGTGTTTTCCGACGTCAGCGTCAGCCGTCAAAAAGTCCTGCCAAGGAACAGGTAGTACGCCGAGCCGCCGCCCTCATCGAAGCCTGTGGCGAAGTACACCGGACCTAACAAGGTGTCCAGGCCGATGAACAGGCTGCCATTGGTCCTGGCGCTCTCGAGGGAGATGTCGCGCCGCGAGGTCCACACGTTGCCAGTCTCGAGCGAGGCGCCGACGTACACGGGCACGTTCAGGAACCCCTGCCCTCGCCGCCCGACCTGCCGGTAGTAGATGCCGCGCGCAATCGCGTAATGCGGCCCGACCAGGGTTTCGGGCGTGATGCCCGACATGTTGAGAAATCCACCCAGCGAAAAGTATGAACGCAGGACGTCGGCGTCGTTGTCGAGCCGGGTGCCGCCGCTGGTCCAGAGCATCATGGTGTGGCGCCCCCAGGAGCGCGCAAAGAGCTGGTCGAACACCAGCAGGTCCGCGTCCTGCGAATCCCCTCCACCCTCCCGCTCACCCCTCCAGCCGAGCTGGAACGAGGCTCCGTTGCGCGGGAAGTTCACGTTGTCGACAGTGTCGTAACGGAATTCGCTGAAGAAGTTGTTGGTGTCGAAGTCGGAAGGCGGCAGCAACGGATCGCCAACGCGCACGCGCGCCGAACCGACGGTTCGCCCGGCGCCCACGCGGATTTCACCGTAGTTGCCGAGTTCACGACCAAAGTCGAGGCCAAAGTCGGTGGTTCGTACGCGGTATTCGGCCAGGATGTCTTCGTCGGCGGTGATCAGCGGCAGCGTACGAATCTGGAACTGCGCGTGCGGCATCACGAACCAGCGTGAGCGATATCCCACGGGCAGATACACCTCGGTGGACACGCGCGGGGTCTCGCCCACCTGCAGATCCACCACCCACTCGCCACCGTACTTGGTGATCTCGGCCATCGTCGTCCGGGCGGCGGCATTGAACGAGGAGTTGCCCTCGAAGTCGTTCTGCAGCTGCAGCCCGAAGCGCAGATAGTTAGGACCCCAGGAATTGCGGCGACTGTTCAGCGACAGGCCATATCCCGGCTCTTCGCCCCGTTCGGGGTCCGATTGCACCAGGCGATAGTCGAGGATTTCCAGGTTGCCCTGGCCATACAACTCACCGACGCGGCGTTCGAGCTTGGGCACGCTGACAGGTTTGTCCACCTGGTCGCCGAACAGCGCCTCGATGGCGCCGGCATAACGCTCCGAACCCTCTTCGACGCGCAGGAACTTGATTTCGGGCGCACCGCTGCGGCGGGCAGCTCGCGCATCGACGACGCGCTGGAATTCGTCCGCGGGAATCGACAACGCGGCGAGGCGCTCTGTCTGGCCGCGGGCGGCCTGCTCGCCGATGCGCATCGCCTTCGCGTGCTGGTTGAAGTCGAGCGAAGAGAAGTCGCCGAGCGCCGGGTCGATCACCACGTCCGTGGCTTTCAGCGTCTTGCGCTGCTCGGCCGTGTTGTGCCGGATCAGGATGGCGAGCATCTGGTTGGATACGGTCGCCACGGAATCGAGCTTGCCGCGTTCGAGCAGCGGAAAACCGCAATCGACGACGATGAGGATGTCCACGCCCATCTCGCGCGCCACGTCGATGGGCAGGTTCGACGACAGCCCGCCGTCGACCAGCATGCGTCCTTCGGATTCCACGGGCGAGAACACGCCGGGTGCGGACAGGCTCGCGCGCATCGCCGTAGTTAGGTCGCCATGATCGAGGATGACCCGGTCGCCGGTGACGATGTCGGTGGCCACGGCGCGGAACGGTATGGCGAGGTCGTCGAAGTTCTGGATCTGCGCCACCGGCAGCGTGAGACCACGCAGCATCTGCGTGAGCTTCTGTCCCTGGACCAGGCCACGTGGCAGGCGGAAGCGCCAACCCTTCAGGCCCAACGGAAACTTCACCAGGTAGTTCTGGTCCTCGAGTTTGCGGCGGAAATTGAGCGAGCTGCGCGGCGGGCTGTCACGAAAGGCGTCCTGCCAGTCGACCGAAGTCATGACACGTTCGACTTCCGCCGCCGAGAGTCCGGACGCGTACAGGCCGCCAACGACCGCGCCCATGCTGGTGCCAGCAATGGCATCGACTGGCACGTGGTTTTCCTCGAGCACCTTGAGAACGCCAATGTGCGCCGCGCCACGCGCACCGCCACCTGACAACACCAATCCGATCCGGGGGCGGGAGGCTTCCGCCGGCTTCGCTGCCTCCTGGGCGGGTACGGATGCGCAGACCCCGAGGCAGAACACGGCAAACAGCGCTGATTTTCTTGCTTTGTTGGTCATTCGTGGCGTGGCAAGGATAGTCTTTCACGGGGATAATCGCCCAGCCAACATGCGCATACCTCTCACCCTGGTGGCCTTGCTGCCGCTCGCTGCCCAAGCGGCTGACGAGCCCGTTGCCGCGAGCGGGGAGATGGAAGAGTCCTATGCGGAGGACATCGTCGTAACCGCCACGCGCGACAGACGTGTCGCCGCCGATACACCGGCCAGCATTTCCCGCATCGACTACGAGACCATCGCGGCCATCGGCTCCAAACATCAGGCGGATGTGCTCAATCGCAATGCCGGCGTTTATATCCAGCGCGGCAGCGGCGCTGAAAGTCTCGCCGCCATTCGGTCACCGGTGCTCGCGGGTGCCGGCGCCTGCGGCGCATTCCTGGTAGCGGAAGACAGTCTGCCGATCCGCCCGACCGGCTTCTGCAACAACAACGAGATGTTCGAGGTCAACTACGAGCAGGCTCGCCAGATCGAAGTGCTGCGCGGCCCGGGGTCGTCGATGTTTGGCGCCAGCGCCGTCCACGGAGTCATCAATACGATCACGCCCGCCGTGCGCCAGCTGCCTGAATTCGAAATGGGCCTTGAGGGCGGATCCGATTCCTTCAAACGAGTGACCGCCGCCGGGAGTTGGTATCCCAGCCCCGACGGACCTTCCTTCGGCGCTTACGGCGTCGCGACTCGCGCTCCGGGCTGGCGCGACGAGTCGGGCGTCGACGAGGCCAAGCTCAATCTGCTGGGCGATATCTGGACTGGCGGCGGGCAACTGCGGCTGCGCGCCTCGGGCACCGTTCTCAACCAGGAAACCGCCGGATTCATCCAGGGCTATAACAGCTACAAGGACGAGGACATCGCGCGCAGCAATCCGAATCCCGAAGCGTTTCGCGATGCCTCGAGTGCGCGCGTGTCGGCGCAGTACGAAAATGACGATGCGTTCGGTGAGGGAAACCCGCTGCAGGTCGCCGCCATTTACCGCCGCTCGCGCATGGATTTCCTTCAGCATTTCCTGATCGGCAAGCCGCTCGAACACAATGCGCAGACCAGCTACATGCTGAGCGGTACGGCGGCGTTCAGCAGCGCGGATTTCATGACGACTCGCGTCACGGTCGACGCCGAACTGGCAGGCTCCGAGCTCACCGAGTACCAGCCGGGCCCGGCCACCGACGGCGCGCCACCGGCCAATGCCATTCGTCCGGCGGGATATCACTACGACTACACCGTGGATTCCAGCACGGTGGGCGCCACGCTCGCGTTCGATTTCCGCATTGGCCCCGACTTCACCGTGACCGCGGCCGTGCGCGCCGACCAGACTAACTACGATTACGACAATCACATGATCGATGGCAACACGCGCGACAACGGCACGTCCTGCGCGGCAGCCGGCTGCCTCTATTCGCGGCCCGCCGATCGCACCGATCGCTTCGAGAATTTCTCGCCAGCGCTCGCGGTGGCGTGGAGACCGGGTAGCACGCTCTTATATGCCAATCTGTCCACCGGCTTCCGCCCTCCGGAGACTACCGAACTGTACCGCCTGCAGCGACAGCAGTCGGAGGCCGATCTCGACAGCGAGAACCTCGATTCAGTCGAGGTTGGCTGGAAGTTTCGCGGCGACTTTCTCTCGCTCGACGGCGCGTTCTTCGAAATGAAGAAGGACGACGTGATCCTGCGCGAGACCAATGGCTTCAACGTGGGTAACGGCGCCACCCATCATCGCGGCTTCGAATACGAGGCGCGACTCGACCGCGAGCGCTGGAGCCTGTCGCTCAACGGCACTTTTGCGCGGCACGAATACGCGTTCTCGCGCGCCGTGGAGGGTGGCGAGACCATCGTCGACGGCAACGATGTCGACACCGCGCCGCGCAGCCTGCATGCGCTGGCGGTCGACGCCAGGCTCGGCGAATCAGATGAGTGGCAACTGGGGCTGGATGTCAACTACGTCGGCAAGTACTTCCTGGATGCCGCCAACACCGCGACCTACCCCGGGCATACTGTGGCCAACGCGCGCATCGCCTGGAGCCCGGCAAAAACCTGGCGGGCTGCACTGCGAGTCGACAACCTTTTCGACACGCGTTATGCCGATCGCGCAGACTTCGCTTTCGGCAACTACCGCTATTTCCCCGCGCGCGGTCGCGCGGTGTTCCTGTCCGTGGATTACGCGCGCAACTAAGAGGAATGACGTGGCCTGGATCATCTACATCGTCTCGGGATTGCTTTCGTTGGGATTCATCGTCCATTGCATCAAGACCGGCGGGAATACCATCTGGGTGTATGTGCTCGTGGTACTCATGTCCTTTCCCTTCGTGGGATCCATGGTCTACTTCGGTGCTGAAATCCTTCCCGGGTTGTTGAAAGCGCGCACCACCCAGCGTGCCATGCGCGGCATACGCACCACGCTCGATCCGGAGGGCAACCTCCGCAAGTACGAAAATGAAATGCAGATCACGGGCAACGTCGCCTCGCGCCAGCGGTATGCGGACGAGCTCGTGAAGCTGGGCCGGGCCAGCGAAGCGCTGGCTATCTATCAGACTTGTCTGACAGGCGTTTTCGTCGATGATCCCAAGCTGCTGCTGGGTTACGCGCAGGCGCAGTTCGAAGCGGGAGATCCGGCCGCGGCGCGCCGGACACTCGATGAACTCATCCAGAAAAATCCGCAGTTCAAGTCCGCGGACGGCCACCTGCTGTACGCGCGCGCGGTCGAAGCCGAGGGCGACATGGCGAAGGCATTGTCGGAGTACGCAACGCTGGCGGAGTACTACCCGGGAGCCGAGGCGGGCGTGCGTTATGCGCGGCTACTGAACAAGTCGGATCAGCGGCCACTGGCCCAGCAGACGCTCAAAGCGCTGCTGGACCGGGCCAAATTCGCTCCAGCTCACTATCGCAAGGCCCAGCGAGAGTGGCTGGACGAAGCGCACAGAGAGCTGCAGAACCGCTAGTTATTTCTTGCGGTTGATGGAACGGAACGAGACGCCTTCCATCATGGCCTTGTAGCGCACTGCACCGGGTGAGCGGCCCAGCTTCTGCGCGGCGACTCGCGCCGACACTTTCTGCTTGGCGAACTGGCGCAGCTGCTTCATGTCGCCCGCCGACCATTCGCGCATGTGCCTCGCACCTTTTTTCTTGGCTGCCATTCCGGAGTCCTCTCATTCGTGTGGTAGGAATTTGAGGGCCGTAGTCTAACAACAATTACCCGGGTTGGAGTCAATCGTCGCCGGATGCAGACATGTAAGACAAGGGCGCCTATCAACCTTACGCCGGCCCCTCAAACAAGCTTGATGTTCTTGGGATCGAAGTTAGGAGCCGGAAAACGCAACGGCAGCTGCTCAAACTCGTAAATAAGCAGCTGTGAAACCGCGAAATCGCGGAACCATTTGCGATTTGCGGGCACTACGTACCAAGGCGCGTGTTCGGTGGAACACCTGGCAAACATCGCCTCGAATGCCCGCGTGTAGGCGGTCCACTGCTGACGCTTCTCCAGATCGCCGGTATCAAACTTCCAGTTCTTGCGTCTGTCCGTCAGGCGCTCCTGGAAGCGGACCCGCTGCTCTTCCTTGCTGATCTGCAGGAAAATTTTTACAACCCGGGTGTTGCAGGCATCCAGCAGACGCTCGAATTCGTTGATCTGTTCGTAACGCCGGCTCCAGACGTCTTCTGGAACGAGGTCATTCACGCGCACGATGAGCACGTCTTCGTAGTGTGAGCGGTTGAATACCGCGATCTCGCCCCGCGGCGGTGCATGCCTGTGGATGCGCCACAAATAGTCGTGGCGCAGATCTTCGGCGCTTGGCGCCTTGAATGCGGTAACCGTGCAGCCCTGCGGATTGAAAGCGCCAAACACGCGCCGGATGGTGCTGTCCTTGCCACCGCCGTCGATGGCCTGCAGCACCGTCAGCATGGCGAAGCGCTTGTCCGCGTACATCTTGTACTGCAGCTCTTCGAGCCGGAGCAGGTTTTCGGCGGTCGCGGCCATCGCCTTTTCTTTTTCCCAACCGAAGCAGCGATCGGCATCGGAATCAAGGAGTTTGGTTCGCGAACCCGGCCGGATTCGCAGCCGGTCGGGTATGTCGCGTCGCGGCACGGTTTTCTGGCTCACCTTGGCACCTGCTGGGTAATGCAGTGAATATTTCCGCCACCTAACAGGATCTCGCGCGCCGGCACGCCGACCACCTTGCGGCCGGGAAATGCACGCTTGAGCTTCGCGGCCGCCGCCTTGTCAGTGCGCGGATCCAGCAATGGCATGACGATGCCGCCATTGGCGATGTAGAAATTCACGTAGCTCCCGGCCAGCCGCATGCCCGCAATGCGGCCACGCACGGTGTCGCGCACTTGCACGCCCAGGACTTCCTCCGGCCGGTAGCGCAACGGCCCGGGAGCAGGAAGCTTGATCACGGTGAGCCTGCGGCCACGTGCATCGCGTGCGGCGGAGAGTTTCTCGAGCGCATCCTGCGATACCGCAAATTGCGGATCGCGCTTGTTGTCGGTCCAGTGCAATGCCACAGAGCCCGGTCGCAGGAAACACGCGAGATTGTCGATGTGGCCACCAGTTTCATCGTCTACGACACCCTCGCCCAACCAGATGACAGCCTGTACGCCGAGATAGGCCTTAAGGTGCCGCTCCATCTCTTCCCTGGCAATGCCGGGATTGCGATTCGCATTCAGCAGCACCTGTTCGGTGACCAGTGCAGTTCCCTCGCCATCGACGTGAATGGCGCCGCCTTCATTGACGATATGAGCACGGTAGCGATCGCAAGCTTCGATCTCGAGCACCTTGTTTGCGACGAGATCGTCCTGGTCCCAGGGAAAGTAGAGCCCGCCCGAGAGTCCTCCCCAGGCGTTGAAACGCCAGTCGACACCACGCCGGACGCCCTTGTCATTCGTCACGAACGTCGGACCTACGTCGCGCATCCATGCATCGTCGTGGGACATCTCGACGACGCGCACGTGCGCCGGGAGCTGCGCCCGTGCGAATTCGAAGTGTCCGGCCGACGCCCCCACCGTGACCGGCTCGAACCTGGCGATTGCTGTCGCCACGTTTGCAAATGCCTGTTGTGCGGGCAATGCGCCGAGGCGCCAGTTGTCGGGGCGCTCCGGCCAGAGCATCCAGCAGCCTGCATGCGGCGCAAACTCGGCCGGCATGGAAAAGCCGTCGGCGAGCGGGGTGGAATCGAGCGTTTTTGCCATGGGGCAGGATTGTAGCGGGCCAGGGATGCAACAAAGCACGCTGTGCTAGCATCGCGGCCCTTCCGATTCCCACCCCCCCGCTAAAAGGCGAGAGAAAGTACATACGATGGCTACCGCGCCCACGAGTCCCAAAGTCACGCCGCCGGCAGGCGGAGCGAAGATCACCATCCAGAACGGCAAGCTGACGGTCCCCGATCAGCCGATCATCCCGTTCATCATTGGTGACGGCACCGGTCCCGACATCTGGCATGCCAGCGTGCGCGTCATGGACGCCGCGGTGGCCAAGGCCTACGGCGGCAAGAAGAAGATCCACTGGCTCGAGATCTACGCGGGCGAAAAATCCTTCAAGGCGTTCAACAACTGGCTGCCCGACGAGACGGTCGAGGCGTGCCGCGAATACCTGGTGTCCATCAAGGGCCCCCTGACCACGCCCATTGGCGGTGGCATTCGCTCGCTGAACGTCGCGCTGCGACAGATGTTAGACCTGTATGTGTGCCTGCGCCCGGTACGCTGGTTCAAGGGTGTGCCCTCGCCCGTCAAGGCGCCCGAGAAGGTCGACATGGTGATCTTCCGTGAGAACACCGAAGACATTTACGCCGGCATCGAATTCGAACACGGCTCCGAAGAGAACAAGAAGTTCAAGGAGCTGTTCAAGGCCGCTTTCCCGAAGGCGTACGCCAAGATCCGTTTCCCGGACACCTCGGGCATCGGCTTCAAGCCCGTATCGCAGGAAGGGACGGAGCGCCTGTTCAAGTCGGCGCTCGAATACGCCATCGCATTCAAGCGCCGCAGCGTCACCATCGTGCACAAGGGCAACATCCAGAAGTTCACCGAAGGCGCGTTCCGCAACTGGGCCTATGCGCTGGCGGAGAGCGGCACCTTCAAGGACAAGTTCTACACCTGGGAAGAATGGGGCCGCACCAAGGCGAAGTCCGGCGAAAAGGCCGCGAACGACGAGCAGGCTGCTGCGCTCAAGAGCGGCAAGATCCTCGTGAAGGACGCCATCGCCGACATCGCGCTGCAGCAGGTGCTGACGCGTCCCGATGAGTTCGATGTCATCGCCACGACGAACCTGAACGGCGACTATCTATCCGATGCGCTGGCGGCGCAGGTGGGCGGCATCGGCATTGCGCCGGGCGCCAACATCAACTACATCACGGGCCACGCGGTGTTCGAAGCCACGCACGGCACGGCGCCGAAGTACGCGGATCTCGACAAGGTGAATCCGGGCTCGGTGATCCTGTCGGGCGAGATGATGCTGCGTTACATGGGCTGGACCGAAGCGGCCGATGCCATCATTTCGGCGATGGACAAGACCATCGCCCAGAAGACCGTCACTTACGACTTCGCGCGCCTCATGGAAGGCGCCAAGGAAGTGAAGTGCAGCGAGTTTGGCGACGCACTGATCCGGAATATGTAATGAGGTGGTGGTGCCGGGCACCAAAAGCCGTAGTTCGTCCTTGTTCCATCACTTGATGTCATTGGGATAAGCACGGATGGCGTAGCGCAGCGCGCCTTCCGTGCGACCCAAGGCCCTTGCCACTGCGGCAAGCGTCGCGATTCCGCGTTCACCGGCCTGGTACGCGATCCACGCGCGAACTCTCGCGACGTACGCATTGCGCACGGGCGAGGTCAGCGAATCGCGCCCCACTTCAAAACGCCGGCAAGCCTCCTGCAGCAGTTCCTCCAACGATTGCCGCGTCTTTCCTGGCTCTCGTGACCGCATCGCGCGTGCAACGAATTCTTCGTTGCCGATCACCGCAACTCGTGGCGCCAGCGCCTGCAAGGGCTCCCACGGCTGCGCATCCTCGACCTCCACGAACCGGCAATACGCCGCGATCGCCCGCGCGCGTTCAGGGGCGAACATGTCCAGCGCCAGGTTCGTCGTGACCCAATTGTCGTGGCGAACACCGCGGTAGTTGTGATGACTCGTCCAGCGATAGGCGTCAACGCTTGCGGCAATGCCGGCCGTGACGGGATTGCGGTGCACGTAGCGCAGCAGTTCCAACAGGTAGCTGTCGGTGTCCACCAGCACCGCGTGGAAGCGGCGCTCGAAGAAGTGGCCGGTAGTCTCGAGCTTGAGCTGCATTGCGCGCGCGAACTCGGCGGCGATGTCGTGCATCGGACGTGAGATGGGCTCAGGACCCGCCTGTAGCACCATGTGCACGTGGTTGGTCATCCAGCAGAAGGCGTGCAGTCGCGTCTCGAACTTCTCGAGTGCGCGCGCAACAATGACATTGAGCAAATTGCGATCGCAGTCGGAATGGAAAATCGGTTGGCGATGATTCCCCCGCAAGGTGACGTGGTAGACGCCACTGGGGACGTGGATACGCAGTCGGCGCGGCATCGCTGACTCGGCTCTGGTCTGGAAACTGACTCCATTGTGCGGGCTTCAGCACGCTGGAACTAAGCCCGAAATCGACTGCGTTTGCTCGAATTACGACTTTTGGTGCCCGGCACCACCCAGCGCCCGGTCGATGTCGGCGATGAGATCGCCCAGGTCTTCGAGGCCGATGGACAGTCGGACGGTGCCCGGAGCGATTCCTGACTGACGCGCCTGCTCGGGGGTGAAATCGCGCGTGCCCATGAGCTGCGGCGCCATCACCAGAGACTCGGTGGACCCGAGGCTGGCGGCGAGAGCAAACAACTTGAGGCCCTCGCAGAAGCGGCGCGCCGCTTCCCCGCCTTCTTTCAGGTCGAAGCTGACCACCGTGCCCGCCTCGCGCATCTGCTTCCTGGCGAGCGCTATATGCGGGTGGCCTGGAAGACCCGGGTAGTGCACTTTGCTCACCGCCGGATGTGCGGCCAGGTGTTCGGCGATGGCCTGGGCGCTGCGCGTCTGTTCCTGATAACGCACGAAGTAGGTCTTGAGTCCGCGCTGTACGAGAAACGCGGCATGCGGGTCGAGCAGTGCGCCGAGCACCGCAAAATCCGCCCGCAGCCCCTCGATGAGCTCACGCCGTCCGATGACCGCGCCACCCATGACATCACCGGTACCCGATGCGTACTTGGTGAGGCTGTGCACGAACAGGTCGACTTCGTATTCGCCGTGCTGGTGAAAGCCGGCGAAGGTGTTGTCCATGACTGCGAGCGCGCCGTGGCGGTGCGCCAGCTCGACCAGCCGCTCGATGTCCGCCACCTTGGTGATGGGATTGGTAGGGCTCTCGAAGATCACCAGTCGCGTAGGCCTCGTGGCGAGCACGTTTTCGATTCCGGCCATGTCCTCGATGGAGAGCATGGTGTGCTCGACGCCGAACCGGGACAGGAGGCGCCGGATGATGTTGCGCGTGGGCCCGTAGGTTTCCACGAAACACAGGATGTGGTCGCCCTGCTTCGTCAGCCCGATGAGCGTTTGCGCGATGGCATTGACGCCCGAGGCGCTGGCGAGGCAGTCGTCGCGGCCCTGGAGCTGAGCCAGTGTCAGCTCGAGCTGGCGCGTGGTGGGGTTGCTGGCCCGCATGTAGAAATAGCCGGGGGCTTCGCCGCGCAACATGCGCAACGTATCGTCCACCGACTCGAATTCATACTTGACGCTCTGGTAGATAGGCGCGATGACCGGCAGGTTGCCAGCCGGCGGCGAAACATCGGGCGGGTGATTGACGAGCGTCGGCTTCTTCATGAGTCCAGCGGGATCTTCTTTATTCCAGTGAAAAGGCATCGGCATCGAGATGCGCGGGAAACTTGTCGCGCCAGGCGCGCAGGCCGGGCAGATCGAGCGGCACGGTGATGACCTGCGCGTGGTCGTTGAGCTCGAGCAGCGGCTGGCCGGTGAAATCGAGCACCACGCTGTCGCCGGAATGCGCGATGCCCGCTCCGTCATCGCCAACGCGGTTCACTCCTACGCAGTAGGCCTGGTTCTCGATGGCGCGCGCCCGCAGCAGCGAGGTCCACGCGAAGCGGCGCGCCGCGGGCCAGTTGGCCGTAAAGATGACGATGTCGTAATCGAGCTCGGGGCGGCGCCGGCTCCACACCGGGAAGCGCAGGTCGTAACACACCAGCGGGCACAGGCGCGCCCCGCGCCACTCGACGATGAGCGCATGCACGCCAGCGCTGTAGTGGCGGTGTTCGCCGCCCATGCGGAACAGGTGCCGCTTGTCGTACCAGTACGTGAGGCCGCCGGGCGTCGCAATCATGAAGCGGTTGTAGTAGCGGCCGTTGTCGTTCACGGCGACGCTTCCGCCGACTGCGGCGTCGAGTGCCGTGGCCTGCTCCTGCAACCAGGCGCGCGTCGGGCCGTCCGCGGCTTCCGCATGCTCCTCGGGCTTCATCGTGAACCCAGTGGGGAACATCTCGGGCAACACGACGAGGTCCGTGGTGCCGGCCAGCGGGGCCAGGGCCTTGGCGAAGTGCGCGCGATTGGCCGCCGCGTCCTGCCAGACCAGCGGCTGCTGGGCGATGCTGACTCGAAAACTCATGGCTTTTCTCTCTTGGCGCGAGTGTACGCGCTGATGCGCGCCGCGGCTTCGGTCAGCGTTTCATCGCGCTTGGCCACACACAGCCGCACGATGCGCATGCCGGCGGGCGGTTCACGGTAGAACGGGGACAGCGGGATGACGGCGACGCCGGCGTCATTGATGAGCCGCTCGGTGAACTCCACGTCGTTCAATTCGGCGAGCGACCCCTCGAGCGATGAATAGTCGGCGAGTTGGAAATAGGTGCCCTCGGCGGTGGGCAACACTAGGCCGCTGCCCGCGAGACCCCGGCGCAGCAGCTCGCGCTTGGCGCTGAAGAAAGGCACCAGCTCCCGCCAGGCGTCCGGGTGCCGCTGTAGATAGAGCGCGATCGCCTGCTGGAGCGGCGCCGGCGTGCTGAAGGCATTGAACTGGTGCACCTTGCGAAGCTCGCGCGTCAGCGACGGTGGCGCCACGCAGTAACCCACGCGCCACCCCGTTATGTGCAGGGTCTTGCCGAAGGAATACACCGCGAAGCTGCGTGATCGCAGCTCCGCATGATTGATCACGGACTGGTGAACACGTCCGTCATACTGCACGTGTTCGTAGACTTCATCGGCGAGCACGGCGATCGGCCGGTCGCGAGTCAGCTGCGCCAGCGCTTCGAGATCCGCCGCCGATGCCACGGTGCAGGCCGGGTTGTGCGGATTGTTGATCAGGATGAGCCGGGTACGATCACTGAGCGCGCTGCGGACGCGATTCCAGTCATAGCGGAAGTGCGGCGCCTCGAGCGGAATGTGGATACAGCGCCCGCCCGCGAGCCGGATAGCCGGGTCGTAGGCGTCGTAGGCCGGGTCGAAGACGATGGCCTCGTCACCCGCCCCCACCATGGCTTGAATGGCGGAGTAGATAGATTCGGCGCCGCCGCAGGTGACCGTGATCTCGGTTTCGGGATCGACGGCTCGCCCGCCGCCGGCCGCGATTTTCGCGGCAATGGCGGCCCGGAGCGCAAGATTGCCTTCCATGGGCGCGTACTGGTTGAAGCCGGCGGCGACGGCGTCGGTGACGCAGGCAGCCAGCCTGGGATCTATCGAATAGTCAGGGAAGCCCTGACCAACATTGACCGCGCCCAGTTCCGCGGCGCGGCGTGACATCACGGTGAAGATCGTGGTGCCGACGTCGGGCAGTTTGCCCTGGAACCCTTCCGGAAAACTCATCGGCTTGAAGAAAGCCGCCGCGCACCCCCGTACGCGGCGTCTTCGTCTGACGCCTACTTCTTCTTGGCGCGCTTGGCCTTACGGGCGAGCTTCAGCTGAACGCCTGCGGGCTGATCGATGAAACGGAAGCGGATACCCTCAACCATTGCCTTGTACTTGACCGCTCCGGTGGAACGGCCGAGCTCCTTCGCGGCGAGACGAGCGGACATCTTGTCCTTCGCCAAGGCACGCATCTTCTTCAGATCGGCGGGCGTCCAGGGAGCA
>DASQJS010000263.1:0-14204 GCA_035630995.1 Steroidobacteraceae bacterium
AGGCTCGAGCGCGCAGGCGTATCTTGACTCTCCGGAATTTTGAAGGAACCGCATGGACCTGAAACTTGGCGGAAAACTCGCCCTCGTCTCCGGCAGCACCGCCGGTATCGGTTATTCCATTGCCGAAGCGCTGGCGGCGGAGGGCGCGCGCGTCATCGTCAACGGCCGTTCACAGGCTGGTGTGGACGCCGCGCTCGCGTCCTTGCGCAAGACGACTAACAAAGATGCGCTCGGCTTCGCCGGCGATCTTTCGGAAGCGGCGGTCGCCGAGGCCCTTGTCAAGGCGCATCCGGGCATCGAGATCCTGGTCAACAATCTCGGCATTTTCGAGCCGAAGGCGTTCGAGGAAATTCCCGACGCGGACTGGCGTCGCTTCTTCGATGTGAACGTGCTATCGGGCGCGCGGCTCGCAAGGCTGGTGCTGCCCGCCATGCGACGCGCGAACTGGGGGCGCATCATTTTCATCTCCAGCGAAAGCGGCGTGCAGATTCCGGCAGAAATGGTTCACTACGGCATGACCAAGGCCGCGCAGATCGCAGTCGCTCGCGGCATTGCCGAAGCCGTCGCGGGCACCGGCATCACCGTGAACAGCGTGCTGCCCGGCCCGACGAAATCTCGCGGCGTCGGCGATTTCGTCGATGCGCTCGCGAAGGAACAGGGCAAGTCCGGCGCGGAATTCGAGAAGGAATTCTTCGAACATGTGCGCCCCACCTCGTTGCTCAAGCGCTTCAGCACGCCGCAGGAAGTGGCGTCGCTGGTGGCGTACGTCGCGAGCCCGTTGTCTTCGGCCACCACAGGCGCAGCGTTGCGCGTCGACGGTGGCACGGTGAAAAGTGCGTTCTGAATGATAGTGAAGCGCAGCAAGGTCGTGAAAATTCCCGGCAATGAAGAATGGTCGGGGTACAAGGACGACCTCGATGCACGTCACGCACACGGCCTCTGGTTCGGAAAGTCGCTGGATGATATGCAACCGCTCTTCTCCGGTGGCCGGTCCATCGAACGAGGCAGCGAACTGTTATTCATGCCTCGTCGCGCATTTCAGTTTTACGTCTTCGCGTTCGCGCAGTACGTGATGTCAGAGGCGGCCATCGGCGATCCGGATGGAGCGAGCTGCTTCCTCAATTACCTCACGGCGCGCGAAAAGCGCGATCCGGGCAGCGTTGCCGCGATTTTTTCGCGTCTCGAGCAGACCATCGACTTCGTAGCGGCGAGCCAGGCGCGCTTCGACGCCAGCCACGACATCTATGGTGACTTCACCGAGAAAGCGGAAGATTTCAGGAAGCTCATCGGCGCGACTCACTCAACACACGACCCTGAGGATCAAATGCTCGACCCCACGGACGACGCCTGATGACCACTGAATACGAAGCCATGCTCGAGGTCGCAATCGCCGAAGCGAAGCGCGGCCTCGACGAAGGCGGCATCCCCATCGGCGCCGCCCTGTATCACAACGACGGAAGGTTGTTAGGGTGCGGTCACAACCGGCGCGTGCAGGAAGGCGACCCGTCCGTGCACGGCGAAACCGACGCGTTTCGCAAGGCCGGTCGGCAGCGGCGGTATCGCGACACCATCATGGTCACCACGCTTGCGCCCTGCTGGTATTGCAGCGGCCTGGTGGTGCAGTTCCGGATCGGCACGGTGGTGGTGGGCGAGTCGCGCACCTTTCAGGGTGGCATCGACTGGCTGCGCGAACGCGGCGTGAAGGTGGTCGACCTGGGCTCGTACGAGTGCGAAAAGCTGCTCGGCGACTACATCGCCGCCAATCCCGAGGTATGGAACGAAGACATCGGCGAATGATCGCCGGCGTTTACGCCACGGGCTCCGCGGCCGGCTCGATGGTGTATTCGAGCGTCAGTTGACAGGGCGTGCGGCCATTTTTGTCACGAACCCGCTGTCCACCGCATTTCGTGCTTCCGTGGGCATGCGGCTCGCGTGACCGCGCCAGCTCGGCCACGGCGCTGGTGAGGTCGAACTCACCGTCGCAATCGGCATAGGGGCAGGGAAACACGAAATAGGCCTGTGACGGCGGATGCATGACCAGCAGGTGCGGCGCCGGGGCGGAAATGTCCGGGTCCGATTCGCTGAAGTCGAATTCCAGCTTCAACGACGCGAACTGCGGATACATCACGCGCATGACCTGCGCGGTGGCCCGATCGCGGCGCTGTCGCTCGCGCAGTTGATTGCGGCTGTTGGCGCTGGTGAATCTCACGGCACAGCCTTGGGCGCAGCAGGCGTGATGTCGGCAGCCGGCGCCGCGACATCGCCAACCGCTCCGGGTTCGACCGAGCCGACCTCGCCAGCCTCCGGTTCACCGGACACGCGCGCCAGTTTCTTGGCCAGCTTTTCCTGCTGCCGGGCCTTGCGGGCATTTTCTTTCTGGCGCTTTGCCTGGTTGTAGTTAGTCTTAGCCAAAGGAACGATCTCCAGCCGCCGAGAGCAGCGTCAATTCGTGACAGGCAGCGGACGTGCCGGGATTTCTCCCGGGCACGAAGATGTTGAGACAGGAGTCGTCTCCATAAAGCATGCCCGCGGCGGTGCGCACGTTGGCGAACGGCCCGAGCATCACCGGGGCGTCGTTCGCACCCATGGAGAACCGCAGCTTCACGGGCCCTTCGCAGTCGAGCTCGCGATGCATGCGGCCGCTCAATCGCCAGCAGCCGTCCACGCAACGCGCTACGAGATAGTTTTCCGGACCCCGCAACGTTCCATCCGCGTGAAAACGGAAGAACGTGGCAACGGTGAGCGTGGGTGCGTCACCTTTGATGGAGCGGAAGTTCAGTCGCAGCATGTAGCGTGGGCGGTGCCTCGTTGGCTGCCGGTCAGCGCCGGTTGTAGCCGCCGCCGCCACCGCCGCGCGGCTTGTCCTGCGCTTCGTTCACTTTCAGCGGGCGGCCGCCGAAATCGCGACCATTCAGCGACTGCATGGCCTTCTGCGCGTCCGCGTTCGCCATTTCGACGAACCCGAAACCACGCGGCTGACCGGTATCGCGATCATTGACCAGGGCAACCTTCTCGACGTTACCGTGCTCGGCGAACAACGCCCGCACAGAGTCTTCGGTGGCGGAGAAGGGCAGATTTCCAACGTAAAGTTTCATGCGATGAGTCCCAATGAGCAGTGGACCGCAGGGATATCCCGTCGGTCGGTTCGCGAATGCTTTGAGGTGACAGACTCTGGCCGGTATTGCGTCTTGCGACGCGGGTCCAGGGACGGACAAGACGAAGGATCACAAGCCGGGTCTCAAGGTACCCCAAATGCGCCAATCGCACGGGTCTAAATGGCGTTTCCATGTCGTTTGCGCGCCAAAATTCGCCGCCGAGGCCCTGGACGAGCGGGTTTTCAGTACCCGCCTCCGGCTGCGTGCTGCATCAGCGTCGCGTGATCGCGACCTCGAGGTACGCGGCATCCACGACCATGGTGCCGTCGGTCGCGCGATTGAATTTCGCCACCAGCTCTAACAGGTCGGAACGCAGGCTTCGTTTCCGGTCCGCGTCGAGCGACGCGAAGATGCCGTGGACCGGAAGATAGGCGGTGCGCAGCTTGTCCACCCAGTCCATGGGAGTGCGGCTGCGGAATGCGACCCGCTTGCCGTCCACTTCGATATCGCCGTAGGCGGCAAACAGATCCTCGATGCGCTCCCGTGTGCCCCAGTCGCAGGGCATGGCGGCCGGGCCCGGCGGCGAATGGCGAATCACGGTCCTGAACAACTGGCCGATGAAGCCGTCCGGTGTCCAGTTGGTCAGACCCACCTGCCCGCCGCGCCGGCACACCCGGATCATCTCGGACGCCGCGCGCTCCTGGTCGGCCGCGAACATGGCACCGAAACAGGACAACACGGCATCGAAGCTCTGGTCGGCGAAAGGCAGCCCGTCGACATCTCCGTCGACGATGCGCACGCCCACCGACTCGGCTTCGAGCCGCTGCCGGCCTCGAGGGGCCAGGTCCGTGGCATGGTCCGTTGCGGTCACCTCGCACCAGCGGCGTGCGGCGGCGAGCGAGGCAGCGAAATTCCCCGTGGCTACGTCGAGAACGCGCCGGTCCTGGCATAAATTCACGGTTTCGCAGAGTTCCTCGCTTACCAACTGCAGCGCATTGCCGGCGACGGCATAATCCATGCTCGCGTACGGCAGGTGCCGGCGTGCGATGACGGCACGATGATCGATTCGCGGGGCGTTTCTCGAAAGAACTGCGTTCATGACATCCCTCCTCCTTCCAGATTCCGCTGTCAAAGCTACGGAACGCGCGTGGTAACGAGCGTGGGAAAGCCCGTGGAATCGCTCGAAATCCGGCTGTTGGGCCCGCTCCAGCTGGCTCGCGGCGGCGAGGTTCTGAAGCTGCCGTCGTCGCGCAAAGTGCGCGCGCTGTTGGGCTACCTCGTGCTGGCGAGCCGCCCGGTGACGCGCTCGCAGGTCTGCGAGCTGCTGTGGGACGTGCCTAACGACCCTCGTGGCGAGTTGCGCTGGTGCCTCTCCAAGATCCGTGGGCTGATCGACGAGAAGAGTCGAAAGCGGATCATCGCGGACGGCAGCACCATCCGGCTCGACCTGTCCGACTGCATCGTCGACGCACTGGAAGTCACGCGTGCACCCGAACACGGTATCAAGAAGTTAGGCGTCGAACGCCAGCAGGCGCTGGTGGCACAATTCGCCGGCGAATTGCTCGAAGGCCTCGAGATCTCCCGCAGCCCCATGTTCGATGCCTGGATCACGGCCGAGCGCCGGCGCTTTCGCGGCATCCAGACCGTGCTGCTCGAAAACCTCGCGCGTGCGTTGCCGCACGAGGCTGCGGCTCCTTACTTGGACGAGTGGCTCAAGCTCTCGCCTTTCGACCGAAATGCCCACGAACTGCTGCTCGGCGCGCTGGCGCGGCACGGACGGATTGCCGATGGCGAGGCGCACCTCGCATCGGCCTGCAAACTGTTCGAAGCCGATGGGCTCGACAGCGCGCCGCTGCACGAGCTCTGGCGCAACACGCGCGAGAAACATGCCGCGCCAATGCAGCCTGCACATGCGCAGCCCGGCCCCGCACAACTCGTCAGCGCCAGCCTCACCGAGATTCACCGATTGGCGCCCGACGCTTCCGCGGCCACCCGTCGCGCGTCCATCGCCGTCATGCCGTTCGTCGACCGCTCTTCCGAAGCCGACAAGCGCGGCGGCGCGGCCGACGCACTGGCCTACGACGTCATCACGCGGCTGGCAAAGCTCCGCAGCATGTTCGTGATTGCCCAGGGCACCACCTTCGCACTGCGCGATCGCGCCATCGGGCCCGAAGAAGCCGGGCGCATGCTCAACGTGGATTACGTGGTCAGCGGATCTGTACGGCGCAATGGCCGGAAATTCACCGTGAGCGCCGACCTCATTGAAACGCGCACGGCGCGCATCGTCTGGGCCGAGGTGTTCGACGAGAAGGTGGACGACGCCCTCGACGTGCTCGACGAGATCGGCAACCGGATCGTCGCGTCCATCGCGCACGAAATCGAAATGGTGGAACGCAATCGCGCGGTCCTGAAGCCGCCGAATTCGCTCGACGCCTGGGAAGCGCATCACCGCGGCCTGTGGCACATGTACCGCTTCAACAAGGCGGACAACGAACGGGCACGGCAGTTTTTTTCGCAGGCCGTGGAGCTCGATCCCACGTTCGCGCGCGCCTATGCCGGGCTGTCGTTCGCGCATTTCCAGAATGCTTTCCTCGGCTGGAAGAAGCCTGCCCCCGAAATCGATCGCGCCTTCGAGGCCGCGGGCAAGAGCCTGATGGTCGACGACCGCGATCCGGCCGCGCACTGGGCCATGGGCCGCGCAATGTGGTTGCGCGGCGGGCATGACCAGGCGGTCACCGAACTGGAACGCGCCGTGGACCTCTCGCCGAACTACGCCTCCGCGCACTACACGCTCGCTTTCGTGCACTCGCAGTCGGGGGATCCGCACGCCGCGATTTCGTTCTCGGATCATTCCCGCCAGCTGTCGCCGTTCGACCCTCTGCTGTTCGCGATGCTCGGCTCGCGCGCCATCAGCCTCGCGCGGCTGGGGCAATACGAGGAAGCCTCCGAGTGGGCCATCAAGGCGGCGGCGCGACCCAACGCGCACCACCACATCATGGCCATCGCCGCGTTGTCGCTCGGCCTCGCCGGGCGCATCGAGGAAGCCAACGAGTACAAGGATCGTATCCGCCAGCGTGTTCCCGACTATGCGATGACGGACTTCCTGGCGGCGTTTGGCTACTCGCCCGAGGCGGAGGCGCTGTTCAAGCAGGCCGGGAGGAAAGTCGGGATTACTTAGCAAACGCCGCCCCGGATACGGGTCGGCGCCCGCCAGAAATCCGCAATTGACGATGCTTCGGTTGCTGTGATTTATTGGCCGCGTCAAGGGGGATTCATGAAAACGATCGGATGCTTCATCGCCATCACGTTGTTAGGCCTGGCGCCTGGCGCCTTCGCCCAGGTCAACATTCCGAATCCGTCCGCGCCGGGCAATTCACCCGATAGCGCCGTTCGCCTCGTCGCCACCAGCGAGCTCATGGTAGATCGCTACATCAGCCGCTGGATTCGGACCCACTACCCGGGCTGGAGCGCCGATCCGCACGAATTCATGGAGATCGGCTTCGAACGCTACGCGGTCGTGTACATCACCTCGCCGAACAACCCGGGACGCCGGATCTACTTCCGGGTCATGAAGAACCAGAACGAAGACGAAGGTTCCGGCATGCCTCCTCTCTGACAACCTTGCTGCGTTGCGATTGCGACGCGACGGGTGCGCGGATTTCGTCGGCGCAATCTGATAGCTCGTGTAGTGCGCACGGTACATACTCCGCGGTGCAGTCGAACCGATGCGGCCCCTTCGAGGTAGCGAGCATGTCCACTGACAACCCGTACGCGCAGTATCACGTCGTAAAGCAGGGTGACACGCTCTCGAAGATCGCCGAGGAGTATTACGGCGACAAGATGCTCTATCCGAAGATCTTTGAAGCCAATAAGGACGTCCTGCAGGACCCTAACAAGATAAAACCCGGCCAAAAGCTGCGGATTCCGTGATCCACCCGTTCGAGGAGACCCCGATGCGTTTTGCGAAGATTTTCGTGGCGCTTGCCGCCACCACCCTGATGATTGCCGGTTGCGCCAGCCAGAAAGAACCCGCCGAAAAAGCCATGGCGCAGGCCGAGTCGTCAGTCGCCGAATTTCGCGCGGATGCCGAAAAGTATGCGGCGGACGAGCTGGCGAAGGTCGATCAATCCATCACCAAGCTCAAGAACGCGCTCGCCAACAAAGACTACAACGTGGTCGTGAAGGCAGTTCCGTCGCTGAACTCGACGATTGCCTCGCTCAAGCAGTCGGTCGCCGCCAAGAAAGCCGATGCCGACGCCATGATGGCCGCGGCGACCGCGGAGTGGACCGAACTCTCTGCTTCGGTGCCGCAGATGGTGGAAGCCATTCAGAGCCGCGTCGATACGCTGGGCAAGTCGCGCAAGCTGCCCGCCAACGTCGACAAGGCGACCTGGGAAACGGTGAAAACCGACTTCGAAACCATGAAGACCGAGTGGACCGACGCCACCACGCAGTTCGCCTCCGGCCAGGCCGATGCGGCCGTGCGCAAGGCCCGCGAAGTGAAGGCCAAGGGTGACGCAATCCTGGGCAAGCTGGGGATGACTCCGAACGCCTGATCGACGCCGCATCGGTCTCTCACTCGAGATCGATGCGTCCGACGATGACGCGCGTGACACGCGCCGGCACGGAAAACTCGAGCGGCAGGAAGTAGTCAGTCCACTCGCGCGGCACGATGTAGAACACTCGCAGCCCGGGCTTCTGGAAATAGCTGGCCTTCCAGGTGTTCAACATCGCCTCCGCCTCGTCGGCAAAAAGGCCCTGAGCGATCAGGGCCTTTTTCAATGAGCTGCGAAGTTGCGCTGCACCGTCGGCGGTGTAGTCACCGCCGGAAAAGCGTTTGACCTTCGCCAGCCCCTTGCCCGCGTTCTCCTTCTTCAGCGTTACGGCCGGCTGCGATCGGAACGCGATGATTCCGTCGGCGCGTACATCGGCGAGCCAGACGTTGGGAACGACGGCCGCCGATTCGAGCCAGGCGAGATTGGCCGGCGTCGAAAGCTCCACCGAACCGCGCGTGGTTTTCGTCGCCAGCAGCGCATCGAGATGCGCGACGCCGCGGTAGAAAAGGTACTGCTCGCCTTCCCCGGCTTCCGGGCTGAACACGCTGACCGAGTTCACTTCGCGCGGCGCGAGCCAGATTTCGCTTCGGGTGAGCGGCGCGACCACGGTGTCGTGCAGGCGCAGCCCTTTCCAGCGCAGCCCGCCGACCACGTAATTGTTGAGCACATCGCCGTTCCATTCGGTGGTGATGACGCCTTCGTGCATCTTGTCCGCGATGCGCTCTCGATCGAGCGCCACCGACGCGGCCCCATCCGGATAGAACTCGTTGATCACGCCGCCGCGAAACCGCACCGTGATGTCGATAGGCGCTGTGTACGCCTTGTTCGGCGGCGGATGAAAGTAGATGACCGGCGTTTCCAACCGCATGGTGATATCCGGCCGGCCCGGAATGTTGGGCAGCTTGCCGAGAATGCGCTCCGGCTTGTAGCGCGTGGTTTCGGGTTCGTAGCGATGTACGAAATCCGGCAATACATCCGCTTTGTCGATGCTGTTGAGACCGCCCGCCGGAGTGCCGTCCGCGGCGTGAATGGTGGTGATGGTGCCCCATTCGTGGACGACCAGGTCCGCGGACAGCGCCGGACGCAGCGCCCCGGCCAGGATTATTCCCAGCAACACCATCCGGAAATGGCGACCCGATGCGTTCATGGCGGCTCCTTGCGGCATTGGCCGCGGAATAGTGCCGAGCCTGCCATGTGACCGGCGGGCGCGCGCGGAGTTTCGCGCCGCAGCGTCGCGGCGCGAAACTCCGCTTACGCCGGCTACTTTTTCGCTTTCTTCGCTTCGAGGAAAGCGGCGTACGCCTTCGACTCCGCTGCCTGCGTGGTGACCAGCAGCTGGATCTCATCACTTACCTGCGGGACGAACGCCCCGAGCCCGAATTCCGAGCGCTTGAGTGTGCCCTTCGCGTCGAAGCCGATGGTCGCCACTTCGGTACGCGCATTCTTGCCGACCTTGAGCAAGGTCACGTCCAGCATCACCGGCCGGGTGACCTTGCGAATCGTGAGATTGCCGGTGACCTTGAAGCGGTTCGTTCCCATGCCCTTTTCCACCCGGGTGCTGATGAAAGTGGCGGTCGGATACTTCGCCAATTCAAAGAAGTCTTCGGATTTCAGGTGTTCATCGAGGTCGGGCACACCGGTGTTCAACGATGCGATTGGAATGGTCACCTTGATCGAGGCCATGGTCGGGTCGCTCTCATCGAAATCGAGAGTTCCCGTGCCCTGCGCGAACTGCGCGGCGGGATAAGAGAAGCCCAGATGATCCCAGCGCAACACGCCCTGGGTGTAGTTGGGCTCGAGCGTGTACGTGGTAGCGAATGCGGGCAGGCCAAGAAGCGCAAGAGTGGTGGCGAACACGAGTCGGTACATGGAGGTCTCCTTCGGTTGGATGAAAAGCCCGACGCTGCGTCCAAGCCGCTGAAAAGTCCTGAATCCGCGCTGAAAATCTCCGATTCGCGCTGAAGGATTCGGGTCGCCGTGTTATATCCACGCCACTCATGGACCGTCTCACCACCATCGCGCTTCAAGTCGGGGCCTGGCGAATCGACCCGCAACTCGGGCAGATGTCGCGAGGAGATCAAACGGTGCGGCTCGAAGCACGCACGTTGCGATTGCTGATGTACCTCGCGAACCGTGCCGGCGAGACCGTCGGCATCGAGGAATTGCTCGACCAGGTCTGGTCGGGTGTCGTCGTGACGCAGGACTCGGTGTACCAGGCCGTCACCGCGCTGCGCCGCCTGCTTGGCGACGATGCGAAGCAACCGACATACATCGTCACCGTCCCTCGCCTGGGCTACCGGCTCATCGCGCCGGTTCGGGCGGCGGTGGAAGAGCCCGCGTCGGCCATACTGCCGCCCTCGTTGCCGCCAGCGCCGGCGACGCGCGCGACTCAAATGCGGCGCAGCGCGCTTTTAGGCGTGCTCGTGGCGCTGGCGGGGCTGGGATTCCTTGCCTGGCGTAACAGCATCGCGCCGGATGCGAAATCCGTGGCCGTCATGCCATTCCTCGACCTGACCAGCCAGGCGATGGACGAAGAATATTTCGCCGACGGCCTCACCGAAGAGCTCATCGATCGCCTGAGCCGCGAGCCCGGCTTCAAGGTACCGGCCGCGAGCGCTTCGTACTTCTACAAGAACAAACAGCTGCCGCCGTCACGCATCGCGCAGGAACTGGGCGTTGTCTATCTACTCGAAGGAAGCCTGCGCGAATCCGGCGACACTCTGCGCATCACGGCGCGGCTCACGCGTGCGGCGGACGGCTACGTGATCTGGACATCGAGCTACGAGCGGTCGAAGTCAGACCGGCTCGCCATCCAGGACGAGATCGCACTCAAGGTCACCGCTGCCCTGCGCGACTCGGTGCGTTAATGAGGAGGGCGATCGCCGCGCGCCGCGCGCGAGGCGCCCGGTTGCAGGCGTTTGCGCACCAGCACCTGTCGCGCCTCCCATTCTTTCTCCGGCTCCATTGGCACGATGAACTCGGACTGACCACCCGAGTGCACGGCAACCGGTACACCGTCGCGATACAGCACGCGATTGTTGGCGAGCGCCGGGACGCGCGCGCCGGGCGTGATGATGCCGGTGAGGTTCAACGGATCCGCTGCACTGAGTGACACGAGGTCGCCCTTGGTCTCCTGCCGCCGGATCGCACGCATGGACGACACGGCGTCGGACAGCGCGTATTGCTCGCCACTCATGCCGGCAACGAAACGCCCACCACGGATCTTTCCCTGCGCTTCCAGCCGGCGGAATACGCGCAGCAGCGCATGCCACGGCGGCAGCCAGTCGGCCTCGCGTTCGAGCAGCTTGCGGAACACCACGCCGTAGCGGCGCAGCAGGATCTCCGCGACCTGCTCTAGCGCCTCGGCGTCATTGCGCGTGGCGCCCTTGCGAATGAGGCTCCAGCGCCCCGCGTCTTCGAGACCGAACAGCGCGACGCGGCGGCGGCGCGCCACGAGCTGGCGTCTCTTGTCGCTGGGAATCAGCAGCGCGCGCAGACCGGAGAAACTGTCCGCGTTGACCAGGCCCGCCGACACCAGTTCACCGAGCGCGGTCTCGGCTTGCGAGCGGAGTAGATTGGTGCCGCTCACGAGGTCGTCGAAGAACGACGCCCCGTGCGTGTTGAAGTAGTCGAACAGCGCGCGCGCAGGGTGAGTCAACTGCATTTCTTCTTGCGGCGCCGCGGCCAGCGAATGCCACAACGACCAGTTCTTGCGTGTAACCAGCGCGATGGGAGTGGTGCGCACAGGCGCGGCGCCCACGGATTTCGTGGGTGTCAGCCGCGCCCACAGCGCGCGTCCTGATAAACACAGGCTGTCCAGCCAGTGCGGGTCGTATTCATTGAGGCGCGCGGCCAGCACGTCGCCCTCCCAGGCCGCGGCCGGGATTTCGTAGCCCTCGAGCTGCGCGACCACGGCGGCCAGGCTTTCGACACCCTCGGGTTTCGGCTGGCGCGTGACACCCTGCCACTCGAGCAGGAAGCGCATGAAATCCGCTCCTGACACGGGTTCTATTTCGGCGCGCAGCGTCTTGATGGTGTAGCGATGGATGCGCGCCAGCAGCCGCCGCTCGCACCATTCGAGCGTGGCGTCGCCCTGCTGGACGGCCTCCGATGCAGAGGCCTCTTCGGTGAAGCGGCCTCGCAAGACGAAGCCTTCGCTTTCGAGTTCGATGAGCGCGATGTTGATTTCAGAAAGAGTGAGGCCGAGAGTGGCCGCCATGTCGCGCGCGGTAATGGGCCCCACGCTCTGCAGTCGGCCGCGCACCAGATCGGTGATCGCTTCCTCGCGCTGCCAGATCTTCTCGGCCTTCTCGGCGGGAGGTTCGACGAGCGGAACGCGCCGGGCTTCCGGATACACCGCCTGGACTAGCGGCAGACATTCCGCGCAGACCCAAGAGATGTTCGAGGCGGTATGCAGGCGAGTCGCGCGCCGCGCGTCCATGAGCTCGTCGAGGTACCGGGCCCAGCCCCCACTCGCGCCCTCCTCTTCAGTGATGACGCCCATGGCGTGCATGGCATCGTGCAGCTCGTCGGCGTTCGCAACCTCCGGCCACGCCTGTTCGCGAACTGCCGCAATGGCCGCGGGATCGAGCTTGCCGATGTCTGCCGCGCTTTCGGGGTCGAGCCAGCGGCGTTGCGAGACGGCGAGCGTGCGACGTTCCTCGAGAGGCGCATCGTCGAGGAAGGCGTATGGCCTCGCGTTGAGAATTTCCGCCGCGAGCGGCGACGGCTCGATGAGATCCTTCGCGATGACCTTGATCGTGCCCGTTTCGAGGCCCACCAACAGTCTTCGCAGGCCATCGATGTCCATGGCGTCGTGCAGGCAGTCATGCAGCGTCTGCTTCACGAGCGGGTGATCGGGAATCTCGCGCGGCCCCGACAGGTTTTCGGCGCAGGCAATCTGGTCGGGAAACAGCACCGCGATCAGATCCTCGGACGCCATGCGCTGGATCTGCGGTGGGGTGCGCTTGCCACCGGAGCTGCGGCGGATGGCGAGCGAGATGCTCGCGTTCCAGCGCCAGCGCGCGGTGAACATCGGTGAGTCGAGCATCGCCTGGATCAGCGTGTCTTCGACGGTCCTGCTGTTGAGGAAGCGTGCCACGCTCGCGAGATCGAAACTGTGGGTCTCGCCCAGCGACAGCACGATGGCGTCTTCGGTGGCCGCGGCCTGCAGCTCGAAATTGAAGGTGCGGCAGAATTTCTTGCGCAGCGACAAACCAAAGGCGCGATTGACGCGCGCCCCGAACGGCGAGTGGATGATGAATTGCTGGCCGCCGGACTCATCGAAGAAGCGCTCGAACACCAGCGTGTCGCGCTTGGGCAGTTCGCCGAGCACGGCTTTCGCGGCGGCGAGGTATTCCACCATCTGGTGCGCGGCCGGGCGCGGCAGGTGGTAGCGCTCGATGACGATGTCGATCGCGCTTGCGAGGGATTCCGCCGTCACTTCCGGCAACAGTGTTTCGATGTCGGCACGCAGTCGGGATACCGATTCCGAAAGCTCATCGGTGCGCGCGGGCGCTTCGCCCAACCAGAACGGGATGCTGGGCGGCTGGCCCTTGGCATCTTCCACGCGCACGCGACCCGCTTCGACGCGCAGGATCTTGTAAGACGTGTTGCCGAGCTGGAAAACGTCACCTGCGAGACTCTCGATCGCAAAGTCTTCGTTGAGGGTGCCGACGAACACGCCCGCGGGCTCGAGGATGACCTGGTAGTCGGCATTGTCGGGAATGGCGCCGCCGCAGGTGATGGCGGTGAGCCGCGCGCCTTTGCGCGCGCGCAGGCGCTGGTTGACGGCGTCGCGATGTAGATAGGTGCCGCGCCGGCCGCGCTTGGTGTCAATGCCTTCGGCCAGCATGCGCACCACGGCGTCGAAGTCCTTGCGCTCCAGGTTCCGGTACGGGTACGCGCCGCGCATGAGCGCGAACAATTCGTCCTCGCCGTATTCGCGCGCGGCGACTTCGGCGACGATCTGCTGCGAGAGCACGTCGAGCGGGTGTTCGGGGATGTGCAGACGATCGAGCTCGGTGCGGCGGACCGAATCGAGCAATGCCGTGCAATCGACGAGTTCGTCGCGGCTGCTCGGGAAGATGCGGCCCTTGGGCACGCCGCCCACGGAGTGATTGGCGCGGCCGACGCGCTGCAGGAATACCGAGATGCTGCGCGGCGTGCCCAGCTGGCAGACCAGCTCCACGTCGCCGATGTCGATGCCCAGTTCGAGCGACGCCGTGGCCACCATGACCTTGAGCTTGCCGGCTTTCAGGCGCTGTTCGGCGTCGAAGCGGGTTTCCTTGGACAGGCTGCCGTGATGCGCCGCCACGTGTTCCTCGCCCAGCCGCTCCGCCAGGTGGCGCGACACGCGCTCCACCATGCGGCGCGTGTTCGCGAACACCAGCGTGGTGTGGTGATCGCTGATGAGTGCGGCCAGCTGGTCGTACACCGAGGCCCAGACTTCTCCCGACATCACCGCCTCGAGCGGCGCCCCCGGGATCACGATGCCGATGTCGCGCTCGCGGACGTGCCCGCTGTTGACAATTGTGGGGTCAGATCGCGCATC
>DASQJS010000264.1:0-3781 GCA_035630995.1 Steroidobacteraceae bacterium
TCATGGTGCCAATACGCGCCGTCGGCCACCGCATGGATCGGGTCGGCAAGACCGGGTTCGTGCGGCAGGAAAGCTAGGATCGCGATAAGGACGAGTTTTCGATTCATGCGCCAAGTCTAGGAAGCCTGTGTTGCAGACTCATGCCGGCGCGTGTATCTGTCGGCACATGATCGCCGACGTCGCCGTTCGACTCGCCACGCTGTCCGATGCCGCGGACATCGCCGCCATGTCGCGCGACTACATCGAGAGGGGTTTGCCGTGGACCTGGACGGAAGAGCGCGTGGCGCATTCCATCCGCGACCCCGAAACCAACGTCGTGGTGGCCGGCGAGCACGGCGCCATCATCGGCTTCGGCATCATGTTCTACGCCAGCGACGACGCGCATCTGCTGTTGTTTGCCGTGCGGCGCGCACATCAGCGACGTGGCGTTGGCAGCGCCATCCTGCGCTGGCTCGAGGATGTCGCACGTGCCGCCGGCGCAAAGCGCATCCGCGTCGAATGCACGCGGGAAAATGCGGCCGGCCGGAATTTCTATTGCGAGCACGGCTATCACGAGCTCGACATCGCGAAGAAGTATTACCGGGGGCTCAAGGACGGCGTTCGCCTGGAGAAATGGTTGCGCGAAAACGCCTGAGCGCGCGGTGCGGCCGAGACGGGCCTCAGCTGGTTGCTGGCGCCGGAGTTTCGTCCGGAATACTTCGCTTCTTCATCGTTCCCAGGAACGAGCCGACAATGACCAGCGGAAACCCGATCGCCATGCCGATGGTCAGCGGCTCCTTCAACACCAGCGCACCTAACAGGATGGCCACGGCCGGATTCACGTACGTGATCACCGTGGCGCGCGCGGGACCCACTTCGGCGATCAGCTCGAAGAACACGATGAACGCCGCGGCCGTACACAACACGCCAAGACCGATGACGGACGCGACGGCGGGCGTGCTGAAAGTTTCAGGCCACAGGAACGGCGCGAATGGCGCGTAGATGATCGTGGCGACGATGAGCGAGGCGGTGATGACGCCGATGGCCGGCACATCGTTGAGTTTGCGGTCGATGATGATGGGACCGATGGCGTAGCAGAGTGCCGTGACAATGGTGGCCGCCACGGCCGGTAGGTCGTCCAGGTGAATGTCGAGACCGACGAGCAACGCGACACCCGCAAAACCGAGTCCCAGGCCGAACATTCGGCGCGGTTCGAGACTCTCGTGCCCGAGCTTCGTGACGATGATGGCGGCGAAAAGCGGGACAACCGCAATGAGCAACCCGGCCGTGGAGCTGTTGAGCCGCGTCTCCGCGTGGCCGAGCAGCAGCCAGGGCACGCTGATCTCGATGAGCGTGAAGGCGAGCAGCCACTTCCAGCGGCGGAATGCGGGTGCCAGCGCCTTGCGATGCAGCGCGATCGGCAACAGCAGCAACGAGCCCATCAGCGTGCGCGTTCCGGCGACCACGAGGGGATCGAACTCGCCCACGGCGATGCGAATGAGCAGGTAAGGCATGCCCCAGAGCAGGCCCAGCGAGAGAAACAGGATCCATCCGCGTTTTGACATCTCCAGATTGTAGAGAACGAGGGTGGCAGACCGTTAACAAGCAGAGCTTGGTCTCGAACAACGAAAACTATTTGACTCGGTTCGCCACTTGTTGAGCCCGTCGCGATCGCAGAAGCTGCAGGTCATGACCTTCGAATATGTGAGCGTCGAAGACGCCATCCAGCGCCGCGGGCTTCGCATGGTAGTCGTCGGCAACGTCCCGAGCCCCTGGGGCGAGGCCGCAAAGGGCATCCTTCACATCAAGGGCATCGAGTGGGCTGCCGTGCGCCTGGTGTACGACAGCGAACCCTTGAAGGCGTGGGCAGGTCAGCGCAGTGGTCCCGTGGCCATCTACAATCAGGACCCGCCGCGCTCGGGATGGATGCAGATCCTCATGCTCGCCGAAGAGCTTGCACCCAAGCCCTCGCTGCTGCCCCTTCAACCCACGGAACGCGGTCGCGTAGCTGCCCTCGGCGAAAAGTTCTGCGGCGAGCGCGGTCTCGGCTGGATGCGGCGACTGCAGATGGCCCATGCCGGACTGCAGAAAAGCGGCGGATTTCCCGAACCCATCGCGTCCTACCTGGGCAAGAAATACGGCTATGACGCCAGCGTGTCGGAAACCTACGGGGCCCGCGTGAGAGAGCTGCTAAGTGAAGTCGGCGGTGTACTGCGCGCACAGCGGGAAGCCGGCAAGCCCTACTACCTCGGCGACACGTTGAGCGCAGCGGATGTATACAGCGCGACCTTCATGGCGTTGTTCAAGCCGCTGGCGGAGGAATACTGCAGGATGGAGCCGGCCGTCCGCGCTGCATTCGCCTGGCTCGACGATGCGACCGCGGCCGCAATCGATCCGGTTCTGCTCGAGCATCGCGACATGATGTACGAGCGCCACCTCGAGTTGCCGTTGTCATTGTAGTCACGGACCGCTCAAAGCGGCGCTGACGAATTGCGTGCCTCTTCCAGCGCCCAATCGACGAACGTGCGCACTAGCGGCCGGCGAAAGTGCGCCGCCGGCGCCGTGAGGTAGTAGCTCCACGGAGCCGTCCAGGTCTCCCGTGTCACGCGCACGAGCTGCCCGCGTTCCAGCAGAGGCGCGACATGCGGTGCGCGGCCGATGGCGATGCCGAGACCGGCCAGCGCGGCGCCGATCAACACGATGGAATCGCTGAACTGCGGTCCGCGACCGACAGTGGCGGTAGAAAGCCCGGCACGTTCAAACCAGCCTCGCCAGCCAAGCCAGGGCTGCTCGATGCCGGCGTCGGTGTCATGCAACAACGGATATTCGGCCAGCGCGGCAAGCGTGTCGGGAATGCAGCCGCCGTGAAAGAGCTGCGGGCTCGCCACGGGAAACAACTCTTCGCGGCTGAGCAGCTCGCCGTGCAGCCCGCGGCCGGGCGCGGGCGCGAACCGAATGGCGAGGTCGATGGCATCACGCCGGAAGTCCATGACCTGCCGCGACGTTCGCAGCACCACGTCGATGCGCGGCGCCCGCTCACGAAACCGGTGCATGCGCGGCAGCAGCCAGCCGTTGGCGAAGGCGGCGAGCGTGGTCAGCGTGAGCACGCCATCGGCGCGCTTGGCGCGCACGCGCGCGGTGGACTCGCCCAGCAGGTCGAAGCCCGCAGACAATTCAGGTAGATAGTCGCGGCCCTGGTCGGTCAGCGTGAGGCCGCGCGCGAGGCGTTGGAACAGAATGGTGTCGAGGTAATCCTCGAGGCGCCGCACCTGCTGGCTCACGGCCGCAGGTGATACGCGCAGCTCCGAGGCCGCGGCAACAAAGCTGCCGAGGCGCGCAGAAGCCTCGAAGGCGCGCAACGCGTTGAGCGGGGGAAGTCGTCTTGCCATGCCAGAGCAAGAATAACTTAGCCTCAGGGAAAAGCCTCGTCTCTCGCGCCGCCGCCGCAATGGACGGATACTTTGTTGCCAGACAAATACGGGATGCGCCATGCACCTCTACGACTATCTCGACTCGGGCAACGGCTACAAGGTGCGCCTGCTGCTGGCGCAGCTCGGCCAGAAATACGACTGGACGGACGTGGACATCGACAAGGGCCAGACCCGCACGCCGGAGTTCCTGAAGCGCAACCCGAACGGGCGCATCCCCACGCTCGAACTCGACGACGGCACGAACCTGCCCGAGTCCAACGCCATCCTCTGGTACCTCGCCGAAGGCTCACGATTCGTTCCGGCCACGCAGGTCGGCCGCGCGCAGGTGTTGCAGTGGATGTTCTTCGAGCAGTACAGCCACGAGCCCTACG
>DASQJS010000265.1:0-2674 GCA_035630995.1 Steroidobacteraceae bacterium
CAATCGAGCAAAAATCCTTCGCATTGCGTTTATCTACGCTCTGGCGATGCTTCCGGTTGCAAGCCACTCCGCTTTGCCTCCTGCCGTCGGCGAAACCCCGATGCCGACGCTCGCGCCCATGATCAAGCGCGTCTCGCCGGCCGTCGTGAACATCGCCACGCGCGGCACCATTCGCGAGCGCTCGCCGCGGAACCCGCTGCTCGAGGACCCGCTGTTCCGCCGTTTCTTCGACATCCCCAACATGGGCCCCCGTGAACGTGAGTTCCAGAGCGCGGGCTCCGGTGTCATCTTTGATGCAAAAAACGGCTACATAGTTACAAACGCGCATGTAATTGATAACGCGACCGAAATCACCGTCACCCTGCAGGACGGCCGCGATCTGACCGCCACCGTCGTCGGCAGCGACGTTCCCTCCGACGTCGCCGTGCTCAAAGTGCCGTCGGAAAGCCTGATCCAGGTCGCGCTCGGCGACTCCACGCGGCTGGAGGTCGGCGATTTCGTGGTCGCCATCGGCAACCCCTTCGGCCTTCAGCACACCGTCACGTCAGGCATCGTCAGCGGACTCGGGCGCTCCGGCCTCAATCGCGATAGCTACGAGGATTTCATCCAGACCGACGCGTCCATCAATCCGGGCAACTCCGGCGGCGCGCTGGTAAATCTGCGCGGCGAGCTCGTCGGCATCAACAGCGCCATCCTGTCGCGCAGCGGCGGCAACATCGGCATCGGCTTCGCCATTCCGGTCAACATGGCGCGCAGCATCATGGACCAGCTGTTGAAGTACGGTTCCGTGAAGCGTGGGTTGCTAGGTGTGAGCATCTACTCGCTGACGCCCGACGTGGCCAAGTCGCTCAACATCGCCAACACGCAGGGCGTGCTGGTGTCGCAGGTCACCGAAGGTTCCGCGGCCGACAATGCCGGCATCAAGCCCGGCGACGTCATCACCAGCATCAACGGCCAGACGATCAAGTCCAACGGCGAGCTGCGCAACGCCGTTGGCCTCTCGCGCGTCGGCGACAAGCTGGACGTGGCGCTGATCCGCGATCGCAAGCCCATGCACCTGACGGCCACCATCACCGAACTGCCGACTCCGACCGCCAGCGCTGCGCGAGTCAATCCTGCCGGGGCATCCGATTCCGGTGTGGTGCATCCCGGGCTCGCAGGCGCCACGCTCGCGGATGCCGCCGAGGGCGGCGTCGAGATTCGCGCCGTCGAGCCGCGCAGCGCCGCCGCACAGATGTTTCGCAAGGGTGATCTGATCGAAGGCGCCAACCGCCAGGCCATCGCCAACCTGAAAGAGTTGCGCGCTGTCGCCAGACGTGGCGGCGCGCTGGAACTCAAGATTCGCCGCGGCAACGCGATGGTGCTCGTGCCCCTCAGGGCTCCTTAACGCACCCTGGTGGGCAGCGTGCGCTCCGCGACTTCGAAGGGCACCACCGCGAACACCGTACGCAACTTGTGGAAGTCCGGCTCGTGTTGCGCGAGATCGCGCGACGCCAGGCGCAGGTATTTGCGCAGGTGAGGGTTGAGATGCCGGGCAATCGACTCCGGCTCGAGTTTTCTCAACAGGCAGAAAAGTGCGAGCGCGTGCACGAACTCGCCTTCATTGAGATCGTAGCGCGTGGCTTCGAACGTCGAGTTGGCCATGAACACGCCAAAGCCCATGAACACCGCGGCGAGGTCGATCGCCGGTTCGTGCAGCTGCGCACCGCCCGGTGGCGGCTCGTCGAAAGTTTCCACCAGCATGCGCGCCAGTTCGTGCGCAAACGCCCCGGCCATCGACATGGCCGCGAACTCGCCGCGCTTGTACGTGATGACGGGATTCCGGTCCGAGGTGGCCGGCAGCGCACGCCCATCCGCGGGTTCGGGTTCCACCGTGCACGGCCAGTCGGCCATACCCGCGTGATCACGCACACGGCGAAACAGCGCGGCGACGGCAGCGTGCCCGGTCAGATCGCGATCGGGAAAGTGTTCCTCGATCGGCAACACCAGCGTGGTATCGAGAAATTTCGGATAACCACCGCAATTGCGCAGCATCCAGGCAAACACGGCGAACTGCCATTCGCGGCGCGGCGCATCGAGAAACGATTTGGGTCTCGCCCTGAAAAGGTTGCGCATGTATTGCGGCCGATGATGACGGGCGCAATACACGCCTGCACGCGAATTTGTCGACCTGACATAAGGGGAAAAAATCCGCGTCTCAGCCCTCGGTTGGGGCCGGCAACACTTGTACTTCGTTGAGTCTTACGTGTGCGCCCGATTGCAGCGCTGGAGATCCGGAAGAGCCGCTGCACAAACGGCTTCGCCGTTCTTCACGCGGTAGTTTGGCCAGCTCGCGCGCCGCCGCATAAAAGCGCGGCAGATCGTGTTGTTCTCCCGCCAGCAGTCGTTCGAACCCTGGCACGCAGTCGTAGTAAGTGGCGAGCGACGCCAGGCGCGCATTGTTGGGTTTGCCTTCGAGTTCCGCCGCCAGGCGTGACTCCGTGCCGAACCTCTCGTCGAGTGTGTGCAACTCGGACACCAGCCGCGCAAAAACCTGCGCCTTGCGCGCACGCATGACTTCCGGTTCTAGGTTCATGCCGTACAACTTGCTGAGCTCGGCGCGAAACTTCGCCACCAGCCCGACGCCCTCCGCCTGGCGCGTTCGCCGCTTCTGATACTTGGCGAGGTCGGCTTC
>DASQJS010000266.1:0-5440 GCA_035630995.1 Steroidobacteraceae bacterium
ACCTGGCCTTCCTGCTTGGACAGATCGTTGAGCACGCCCTTGAGGCGTTCTTCGAACTCGCCGCGGAACTTCGCGCCGGCGATCAGCGAACCCATGTCGAGCGCCAGGATGCGCTTGCCCTTGAGCCCTTCCGGCACTTCGCCGTTGATGATTCTTTGGGCGAGTCCTTCCACTATTGCCGTTTTTCCCACGCCCGGTTCGCCGATGAGCACCGGGTTGTTCTTCGTGCGGCGCGCCAGCACCTGCACCGTGCGGCGGATTTCGTCGTCGCGGCCGATGACCGGATCGAGCTTGCCGCTGGAAGCGCGCGCCGTGAGGTCGATTGTGTATTTCTCGAGCGCGCCGCGTTTCTCTTCGGCCTGCGGATCGTTCACGGCTTCACCGCCTCGTACTTCTTCGATGGCTTTCTCGATGGCGGCCTTCGAGGCGCCGGCATCCTTGAGTAGTTTGGCCAGCGTGTTCCGGTCTTCGAAGGACGCGAGCACGAACAACTCACTCGAGATGTAGTCGTCCTTGCGCTGCTGGGCGAGCTTGTCGGTGACGTTGAGCAGGCGATTGAGGTCCTGCGATACGTGCACGTCGCCGGGCGTGCCCTGCACGGTAGGCAGTTTGTCGATGGCCGCGTCGAGGTCCTTGCGCAGCCTGGCCACATTGGCGCCGGCCTTGACCAGCAGCGGGCGCGTGCTGCCGTCCTGCTGGTCCAGCAGCGCACCCAGCACGTGGGCGGGCTCCATGAACTGTTGATCGCGCCCGACGGCCAGGGACTGGGCGTCGGAAAGGGCTGCCTGGAAACGGCTGGTGAGTTTGTCCATTCGCATAGGCGGCCAAAATGGGGCCCGGAAGCGAACCTTTCAATAGGGCCGAGCCCTTATGCGGGTCAGTGGGCGTTCCGTTCTGCGAATGCGATCAGCGCGATGCCGAGGCCTATCAGCACCACCTGGGTCACGCTCGAGCGGGGGTCCACGCGCCGGTGCAGGCCCGGGATCAGGTCCGCCACCGCCACATATAAGAGACTTGCCGCCGCCACCGCCAACGCGAACGGCAGGGCCACCAGCGCCTGTTTCAGCGCGAAAAATCCAACGATGCCGCCGATGACCGCGGTCAGGCTCGTCAACAGGTTCAGGACCAGCGCGCGCCGCCGTGAGATACCCGAATTCAGCAGCACCGCGAAGTTGCCAACCTCCTGGGGGATTTCGTGCGCCATGATGGCCAGTGCCGTGACGATGCCCAGGTGCACATCGGTCAGGAAGGCCGCCGCGATCAGCACGCCATCCAGCACGTTGTGCAAGGCATCACCCACCAGAACCAAAGCGCCACTCGCCTTCTTGCGAGCCTGCTCGTGCTGATGGGCGTGGTCATGCCCATGGGCGTCACCGACGGGATGCTCGACGCAGTGATCGTCGTGGCAGTGCCGCCAGAGCAGGAACTTCTCGAGCACGAAGAACAGCGCGATGCCGGCGATCAGCGCAATGCCCACCTCGTGCACCTTTTCCATGCCCGCGCCCTCGACGGCGTGCGGAATCAGCCCCAGGAGCGCCGCGCCTAACAAGGCGCCGGTGGCGAAACTGACCAGGTGCGGCAGAGCACCTTCACGTGCGCGCGCGGGCAGGGCCAGGAAAATGCCGGCCGCGAGCACGGACAGCACACCCGAAACCGTGGTGGCGAGGATGATCCAGAGAAGGTTGGTCAAAGCGCGAGGATCCTAGCACGCAAGTCAGTTGCGCCAGATGAGCGCGGCCATGCGCCCGCCTTTCCCATCGCGGCGATGGGAATAGAACCGCTCGCGATCCGCGAACGTGCACCACTGCCCGCCGCTGACATCGGTGATGTCCAGTGCCGCCAGCCGGCGGCGCGCCAGGCCCACGAGATCCGCCTGCCAGCGCCCGTTTGCATTGCGCACGAAAGCATCCGCCGCCCCGGAATCCGCGTCGACAAATGCGGCCCGCACGTCATCGCCCACTTCGAAGTGTTCCTTGGAGATCGCAGGCCCAAGCCATGCAGTGAGTACGTCGCCGCGTACCCCCATCGCCGCCACGGTCTGCTCGATCACTCCGGCGGCGAGCCCGCGCCAGCCCGCATGCGCGGCGGCGATTCGCCGCCCATCGCGGCTGGCGAAAAGCACGGGCAGGCAATCCGCCACCATCACCACACAGACGCGACCGTCAGTGCGCGCCACTGCGGCATCCGCGGTGATCACTCCTTGCGGGTATGCATCGAGATCCGCAACAACCGTGCCGTGAACCTGGCTGAGCCAGGCGGGGTCCGAGGGGAGCGCGAGCAGCGTCCCGAGTCGCGCGCGATTGGCGGCGACGTCTTTCGCCACGTCACCCACATGCGTCGCCACATTGAATGAATCCCACGGCGCCGAGCTCACGCCGCCCAAGCGCGTGGTGAACGCCGCGTGCACACCCGCGGGCAGGCGCCAGTCAAATTCCAGCAGACTCATTTCCGCCTTGGCTCCGCGAGATCTCTCGCCAGCGCATCTAACAACCCGGCGAGGTCCTCGGGCAGCGGCGCATCGAAGGACACGCGCTTGCCGGACTTGGGATGTGTCAGCGTGAGCCGTGCCGCGTGCAGCGCCTGGCGCGGGAATGTCTGCAGCGCGTTCACCAGCTCGGGTGATGCGCCGGCCGGCAACTTTCGGCGGCCGCCGTACGCCGGATCGCCGACGATGGGATAACCGACGTGTGCCATATGCACTCGGATCTGGTGCGTGCGTCCGGTTTCGAGATGCACGCGCGCCAGCGTGTGGGCGCGAAAGCGCCGCTCGATGCGGAAGTGCGTCACGGCTTTACGCCCGTCGCTGCGCACCGTCATCTTCGTGCGTTGCGTGCGGTGGCGGCCGATGGGTTCGTCCACGGTGCCGCCGCCCGTCATGGCGCCGGTGCACAACGCGAGATACTCGCGCTCGATCTCGTGCGCGCCGAGCTCCGCCACGAGCGCCGTGTGCGCCTCGAGCGTGCGCGCGACGACTAACAACCCGCTGGTGTCCTTGTCGATGCGATGCACGAGTCCCGCACGCGGCACACGCTTGAGCTTCGCGTCATGCGCCAGCAGTGCGTTCTGAAGCGTGTGCTCGCGATTGCCCGCGCCTGGATGCACCACCATGCCCGGTGGCTTGTTGATGACCAGCACCTGTGCGTCCTGGTGAACTATGTCGAGTGGCAGTTTTTCGGCCGCGACGCCGCTCTCCGGCCGGAGCCGGGCTTCGACCGTTGCGGATTCGCCACCCGTGACCAGGTCGCGCGCGCGGACACCAAGCCCGTTGATCCGCACCGCCCCCTCCTCGATCCAGCGCTGGATGCGCGTGCGCGAGTACTGCGGCAGGAGCTGGGCAAGTGCCTGATCCAGCCGCTTTCCGGCGAAATCCGGGGGCAGGTCGAAGCGATGAGTCTGGAACTTGGAGGGCAACCTTTTGGTCCGATGGCTGGGCGGGGCCGCTATACTTCACGCGTCCGGCGACCATTTCAAATCAAAGACACCGGCAAACCCGAGAAACGGCAAAAACCTTCCATGCGAGCAATGCGTACCGCCGGTAGCCTGGCACTTCTGATTTTCGCTCTTGGTTTGAGCCTCACGGGCTGCAAGTCCCGCGATGGCAAAGATGCCCCGATGACGGACCCGGCAGTGGTCTATGAGCGCGCCCACAAAGCCCTCAACCAGTCGGACTACCCGACGGCCATCCGGATTTACGAAGCACTCATGGCGCGTTACCCATTCGCGGCGGAGACGCGCCAGTCACGGCTGGACGTCATCTATGCCTATTACCGGGCGGGCGAGTCGGAGTCGGCCATCGACGCCGCAGATACCTTCATCTCCGAGAATCCCACCCACCCTCGCGTCGACTACGCCTGGTATCTGAAGGGGCTCACCGATTTCGAACGGTTGCCCAATTTCCTGGAGCGCTGGTTCCGCGTCGATCTGGACAAGCGTCCACCTTCGCAGGCGCGCAGGTCGTTCCTGTCGTTCTCCACGGTGGTCGAGCAATTCCCCAACAGCGAGTATGCGCACGACGCGCGCCGCCGCATGGTGTACCTGCGCAATCGCCTCGCCGACTATGAGATTGCCGTAGCGCGCTATTACGTGGGACGCGGCGCGTATGTCGCCGCCGCGCAGCGCGCCAAGGTGGCCATCGAGGAATTCGACGGCGCGCCCGCGGTGCGCCAGGCGCTCGAGATCATGGTGTACTGCTACGACCAGATGGATCTCAAGGAGCTCGCCGCGCAGACGCGCGCCATGTATCGCAACAACTACGAAGGCGAAGTGGGCGAGAACAAGGGGCCGGCCAAGAAGAAGTGGTACAAGCTCTGGCTTGCTAGCTAATGGGGTCAGGCCCCATTCCCTAGCTAAAGCAAGACGATGTCGGCAGAGGCCGGTTGATTGAAGGTACGTGCCACTTCTCTTAGGATCACGCCACCATCCAGTAGGCAGACTTGGGTCTGTCTTCGCATTCTTCCGCGGAGCGACACATGTTGTCTTGGTTTAACGCAACGGAATTCCAGCGCTTTGGTGAGGAACTGGCGGCACTGTTCATGGAAGACAAGCCGGCCGATGGTGAAGGCAATCGCAAGCACCGGCGTATGCTCAAGGTAAAGGGCAAGAGCAAGGGTCGTGACCCAGTGCAAGACACGCTGCGCAAACTGGTGATCCGGATCTCGGCATTCGAAGCAAAGAAGGGCGCTAACTTTTACAAGAAGGCGAAGTTCGCCAATGCATTCAAGTGGAAGCTCAAGGAAGCCGGCTACGACGCGGGGTTTGCGGATGAACTCGCCAAGGAACTGCTGATCCACTTCCGTTGAGCTTGCGGGCCGGAAGGCAGGAGGATCCAGCATTGGGTTTGTTCGATCGATTCACCAGGCCCGTTGGTCGCGCGCCCGTGGAGACGCCGATGGCGGAAACGCCACCGGATTCTCAGGCGCTCATTTCCGCAGGCAACGCAGCCGAAGATCAGGGCCACCCCGCGGACGCGCTGAAGCTCTACGACCAGGCCATTGCCATCGCACCGGAATTCGCCCGTGCACACCTGAACCGCGGCAATGCGTTGATGGCACTGCAGGACTTCGATGCTGCCATCACGGCCTTCGAGACGGCATTTCGCCATGACCCGGCGCTGGCCGGCGCGCAATACAACTTGGGCAATGCATTTGCGCGCCAGCGGCGCTACGAAGAGGCTTGTAGCGCTTACCGCCGGGCGCTGTCGTTAAAGCCCGGGTTCGTGGACGCGGATGTGGCCCTGGGTTCGGCGCTCGATGAACTCGGGAAGATGGAAGACGCCGTGCTCCACTACCGGCGTGCGCTGCAGGCGCAGCCTGGACTTGCCCCGGTTTACGGCAATCTCGGCGCCGTGCTCATCAAGCAGCGGCAGTTTGCCGAGGCCGAAGCGTGCTTCCACCGCGCGCTGGAACTCGACCCCAAGCTGACGCACCTGTACTACCGGCTC
>DASQJS010000267.1:0-2875 GCA_035630995.1 Steroidobacteraceae bacterium
ACGCCATTCTTGATGGCCGCGTTCTCGGCGGGCAGTCCGAACGCGTCCCAGCCCATGGGATGCAACACACTCTTGCCCTGCATCTTCGCGAAGCGCGTGAGCACATCGCCGATGGTGTAGTTGCGCACGTGGCCCATGTGCAGACGGCCCGACGGATACGGGAACATGGACAGGCAGTAGAACTTCCCGGTGTGGTCGCCGGTGTCCTTTTCTACTTCCTCACGCGCTTCGAAGACGCGCTCGTTGTCCCAAAAGTCTTGTGCAGCACGCTCGACCGCGGCCGCTTCGTATCGTTCTTGCATCGGGAATGTCTGGTTTTTCAGGGGCTTGAGAAGGCCGGGAAGAATACACGACGCGGGCTGCACAAGCGAAAAAGCCGTTGAAACTGTTGCGCACCATCGGGGAACGTGGGGCGCGTCGTCAGCGAGTACTCGTCCACACCATCTGAGGGAACAATGCCTTATCTCCTGCAAGCCGCGTTCTGGGTCGGCGTCATTGGCGCCCTGGCCGGCACGCCCCTGTTGTTTGTATTGCGCTTCCAGAACTCCCACATGACCACCGGTTCGTTCATGTGGAGTTCGCCGGCCGTGTTGTTCTTGCTGGCGTCGATCACCTTTGTGGCGACCTACCTCCTTCTGCCGCCCAATCGCTGGCGCACGCGAGTCGCGGGTTTGAGCGCCGGAGTGCTCACGTTCTTCGGGTTCGCCATCTGGATGTCCATCATGGTCAACGTGCGAACCAGCGGGTACCAGACTCCCTGGCCGACCGTGATTTACCCGTTTGTAATCGCGTTCGTGATCGTGGGCTGGATCCCGGTCTGTGGCGGCTGGTTTGCGGGCTGGCTGGTGTCGAGGCTGCCGGACGCACCGGCGGAGGAAGCCGCGTGAACCGGTCGCTGTTCAACAACCCAAGCGCCGCGATTCCGCTCGGCATGTCGGCTGGCGCATTCATCATGGTGCTCATTCACGTCATCAGCATCGGCGCCAACCCGGCGGCCGATGAAGGCACGGCGGCGAAGCTGTTCCAGTTGCTGCTCGCCGGGCAGGCGCCATTTGTCGCGTTCTTCGCGTTGAGATGGCTGCCGCGCATGCCGTCGGAGGCCATGTACGTGATAGCGACGCAGGCGGCGGCGGCGCTCGTGGCGCTGGCGCCGGTCGTGCTCTTCGACCTCTGAGAGCATACGAACAGCAACAAGCGTCAGGCGCACGCGGCTGCCGCGCAGCTAAAGTTCAGCCCATGGGCGAATGCGAAAAACTCGAGCGGACCCTGGAACGCTACCAGGAGCGCTTTGCGCGCGTGCTCGCTCACATCGAAGACCATTCGGAAAGCGCGTTGTCGACCGACGACTTGAGCGGCATCGCCGCGTTCTCGCGCCATCACTTTCACCGCCAGTTCTCAGGCTTTCTCGGGATGAGCGCGTATCGCTACTTGCAGTTCATGCGCATGCGACGTGCGTCGTGGCGGCTGGCGTTCCGGCCCGAGCTGTCCGTGAATGAGATCGCACTCTCAACCGGTTACGAAGGTCCCGAAGCCTTTGCGCGCGCATTCCGCCAGTACGCCGGCCGGTCGCCCAGCGAGTTCCGCGATCGGCCGAAATGGCCGGAATGGCATTCGCGTTTCCGGCCGTTCATGCATTTGAGGCAAATCACGATGAAACCCATTACCGCGCCAGGACCCGTGCGAGTGGCCACATTTCCCGCGACGCGCGTCGGGAAGCTCGAACATCGCGGCAGCGCGATGCACCTCGGCGACAGCATCCGCAGATTCATCGACTGGCGCAGAGCCAACAAGTTGCCGCCGCACCTGAGCGCGACCTTCAACATCGTTCACAACGATCCCGATGAAACGCCGTCGGAAGATTTCCGATTTGACCTGTGCGCGGCCACGGATCTCGCGATTGAGCCGAACGAAGCGGGAGTAGTCGAGTTCGTCATTCCCGCTGGGCGCTGCGCGGTGTTGCGGCATCGCGGCTCGGACGACCAGCTCGGCCGCTCGATCATGCATCTGTACGCCAGTTGGTTACCGACGAGCGGTGAAGAGCTGCGCGACTTCCCGTTGTTCATGCAACGGTTGAAGTTTTTCCCTGATGTGCCCGATGGCGAGGCGGAGACGGACATCTTTCTGCCGCTGAAATGAAAAAGGGCCAGGCCCGTGAGGCCTGACCCCTTTTGCTGGGAAAAGGGAGCTGCCCCCTTTGTCAGCTGATGCGGATGGGCAGGAACAGCTGCGCGCCCTCGCGCTCGAGCAGGATGGCGACGGTCTTGGAACCGTTGGCCGTCGCATTCTTGAGCTCGGCGATGGACTTCACCGCCTTGCCATTGACGCCGAGGATGACGTCGCCGGGACGCACGCCAGCCTGCGCGGCCGGACCTGTGACGTCTTCGACCAGTAGATAGCCCTCGGTTTCGGCGCTCTTGCGCTCATCGGCGCCGAGCGGACGCACCGACAGGCCCAGCTTGTCAGCCTTGGCCGGTTCTTCGATGTCGCGGTTGGCAACCTTCTGCGTTTCTTCCTGGAACTCTTCGACCTTGACGCTGAGGATCTTGCTGTCACGCTCGCGCCACACTTCGATTTTCGCGGTGTCGCCCGGCTTGATGGCGGAAATGACTCCGGGCAGTGCCGTGGAACGCTCCACACCCTTGCCGTTGACGCTCAGGATGATGTCACCGGCTTTCACACCGGCCTTCTCCGACGGGCCGCCGTCGATGACCTGGGTCACCAGCGCGCCGCGGGGACGGTCGAGACCGAACGAATCGGCGAAACTCGCATTCACATCCTGGATCTGCACGCCGATGCGGCCGCGCGTCACCTTGCCGGTGCTCACCAGCTGCTGGCGCACGTTGTTGGCCACGTCGATCGGGATGGCGAACGACAG
>DASQJS010000268.1:0-19830 GCA_035630995.1 Steroidobacteraceae bacterium
GATCAGCCAGCCGACCGCGACCCGGCCCATCGTCGTCTCGACGAGATTGCGCTCCTCGAGCGCCTTCAGCAGCACCACGGTGCTCGCGACCGAGAGGCAGAGGCCGAAGACAATGCCTTCACCAAGCGTCCAGCCCCAGAAATGCGTCAGCGCCATGCCCATCAGCGTGGCCAGCACGATCTGGCCGATGGCGCCCGGAATGGCGATGCCGCGCACGGCGAACAGGTCCGAGGTGGAGAAATGCAGGCCGACGCCGAACATCAGCAGGATCACGCCGATTTCCGCGAGCTGGTTCGCAAGGCCCGAGTCCGCCACGAACCCTGGCGTGAAGGGGCCGACGCAGATGCCGGCGATCAGGTAGCCGACGATGGGCGACACCTTGAGGATGCTGGCCACCAATCCGAACAACAATGCAAGTACGAAACCAACCGCCAGCAGTGCGATGAGCGAAGTTTCGTGTAATTCCGCGGGCATACGCGCGAGGGTACCCGAAAAAGTGCGAATTGCGGCGCTGCGGGGCCTAGAATGCGCGCCTCGTTTATGAAGGCTCAGCAAGCTCTCGGACCCGCATTCATCGGCGCCATCGGCGTCGTGTTCGGAGACATCGGTACCAGTCCGCTCTACGCGTTCAAGGAATCGCTGGGCGCCGCGGGATTTCAGCCGGGCGACGCATCCACGGTGTTAGGGCTGCTGTCGCTGATCTTCTGGAGCCTGGCGATCGTCGTCAGCGTGAAATACCTCGCCGTGATCATGCGCGCCGACAATCACGGCGAAGGCGGCATCCTCTCGCTCGTCGCACTCGTGCAGCAGCGCTTCGGCACCGCCGAGCCCTGGGCGCGCCGCGCGGTGGCGCTCGGCGTACTCGGTGCCGCACTCTTTTATTGCGACGCGTTGATCACACCCGCCATCTCCGTCTTGAGCGCCGTCGAAGGCATGGAAATCCTGAATCCGAATTTCGAGCGCGCCGTCATCCCGGTGACGCTCGGCGTCATCATCGTGTTGTTTGCGATTCAACGGCGGGGCACCGAGAAAGTGGGCCGGATGTTCGGTCCCATCATGATTCTCTGGTTCGTGGTGCTCGCGGTGCTGGGCGCGCTGGAGATCGTGCGTGCCCCTCAGGTGCTCGCGGCAGTGAATCCTTGGTATGCGCTGCAGTTGTTCTCGTCGCACCCTGGGCTGTCGCTGGTGATCATCGGCGCCGTATTCCTGGTGGTGACGGGCGCCGAAGCGCTGTACGCCGACATGGGACATTTCGGCCGGAGGCCCGTCGCGATCGCCTGGTTGACGCTGGTTTGGCCGGCGCTGCTCATCAACTACTTCGGCCAGGGTGCAATGCTGTTGCAGTCGGCCACACCAATAGCCAACCCGTTCTATGCGCTGGCACCTCAAGGATGGCTGCCGGCACTCGTGCTGCTGTCCACGGCCGCGACAGTCATCGCGTCGCAGGCGACAATTTCCGGCGCCTTCTCCGTGACCCGTGAAGCCGTACAGCTCGACCTGTTGCCGCGCGTGCGTGTGCTGCAAACCTCGGCGGAGGCGCATGGGCAGATCTACGTCCCGGCCGCGAACCTGTTCATGTTCGTCGCCGTGGTGATGTTCGTAGTGGGTTTCGGCAGCTCGAGCGCGCTGTCGGCCGCATATGGTGCCTCGGTGGTCGGCACCATGCTCATCACCACTTTATTAGGCGCGCTGGTTGCCGGCTCCCTGTGGAATTGGCCAGTGTGGCGCGTGGCTGCACTGTTCGGCCTCATGTTGCTGGTCGACCTGGCATTCGTCGCCGGAAATGCCACCAAGATTGTGAGTGGCGGCTGGGTGCCGCTGGCGCTGGCAGGCCTGATGTTCGCCATGTTCATCACCTGGCGCGACGGACGCCAGCGACTTCGGGCGGAACTCGAATACCGTGCGGTGTCGATCAAGAAGCTGCCCGAGCTCCTGATGCCGGCGGCGAAAGTGCCCGGCACCGCGGTGTTTCTCGTGAGCCAGAGTGGTTTTGTGCCCACCGCCCTGCTGCGCAACCTGGAGCACAACAAGGTTCACCACGATCAAATCGTGATTTTGCACATCGAGATCCAGCGCATTCCACGCACCGATCCGATGTGCCGCGTGGTGATCGAAGAGATGATTCCGGGCGTATTTGACGTGCGCGCGCGATTTGGCTTCATGGAGACACCCGATGTCGGCGAGGCGCTGCGCAACGCGCGACGCCAGGGTCTCAAGGTGTTCGCCGAGGATTCATCGTTCTTTCTGGGCTGGCACCTCGTGCGCGCGCGACCGCAGCCGGGGTTTCCCGGAGTGAAATCGCGCGCCTTCGCATTCCTGCAGCGTCGAAGCGCGCAGGCCGCGGAGTTTTTCAATATGCCGACACGAGGCGTCGTGGTCCTCGCCACGGAAATCGAAATCTAGCGAGACATTTTCCGGGGCTGCACGTTGACGTCACCAGCCAACGCGTGTCCGACAGCCAGTACAAAAAAGTCCTGTGAGCCACCTTGGCCTTTCCGGCCGTGCGGCTAGTCGGAATCCGCCTTGACAACGCTGTCCAAACTACCCGGATGCGGTGCTCCCGAGTTGTGCACGGCCCGATTACGGGCCTAACATCGCCCCCGCTCGCGCATGAAGCGCGGGCATTCAGGGGGACTTGTATGGACACAGGTTATCTTTCGCGGCAGGTATCGCCGCACATCCGCCACGCGGCTCCGCACTCGGAGAAACCGCCCTAGCTCCCGATCCGTTTCGCTATCGATTTATTTCGTACGAACGATCACGAGGGAGCTGTCATGAGGATCGACTTACTTCGAGGGATGATTCTGTGCGTGTTCGCATTCCTGACCCAGGGCGCATTCGCCCATGGACTGGTCCAGGACCCGCCGGCACGCAACTGGTTCTGCGGTGCAGTGACCAAGCCGGACCATGTGCAAAACGGCGTGGCCCAATATCCAGTGTGCGGTGGAGCGTTCTTCGCTCCGGGCATCGAACCGACCGCCGGCTACAGTTTCATGAGTGTGCTCACGCACACCACCGGGCGCGCGGGCGTGGGCACACGCACCAACGTCTGCGGTTTCAACTCCGAGACCTGGAATGGCGCCGCAACGGTTTGGGATCAGGCCATCGACTGGCCGACGGTGCCGATGACCGCGGGTCCACGAAACTTCACCTGGAATATTTCCTGGGGACCTCACTTCTCGGACAGCTCGGATTTTCGCTACTGGATCACGAAGCCGGGCTTCGTGTGGCAGACGGGGCGTCCGCTGACGTTCGCAGATTTTGAAGACGCGCCGTTCTGCGATCTCGCCTACAACGATGCGACGCCGAACGCCAATCCGAACCTGGTGCCCGACAAGGCGAACGCCATGTTCCTCACGCGCTGCACAGTGCCTTCGCGCTCCGGACGCCACGTGATTTATGCGGAGTGGGGCCGCACGCCGCCCACATTCGAGCGCTTCCATGGCTGCATCGACGCGCAGTTCTCAGGCTCTCCGCCGCCCACCGTCACGGCGAACATCGTGACGACGCCGGCGAACGTGGCCACGTTCACCGGTTCGGGCTCGATCGCGCTCAACGGGAGCAGCTCGGTTGGCAGCAACCTCAGCTACACCTGGAGCGTGGATTCGGAAAATCCGTCGCTGTACAGCATCACCAATCCGATGAGCGCGCAGGCCACGCTGAATCTCGGCGTGCCGCAGGCCTCGGGTAACGTCACAGTCAACCTGCTCGTGACCAGCGGCAACTCGTCCGACACCGAGACGCGCACGATCCTGCACCAGCCGGCCGTGAGCAATCAGTGGTTCGACCTCGGCGTGCTGACCGCGGATGCGCGCACGCTCGTCGTGGGCGACCGCGTCAACGTACGTACCGTGTCTACCACGGGTCAGGATGCGTTCTGGCCGACGACGCCCATCACCATCACGTCCGCGAACACCGGTGCCACGCAATGGCCGGTGACACTCGCGAATGCGGTGAATGCGCTCAACGGCAACGTTCGCATCGGCGTGCTGAATGCGCAGAACCAGGTGGTTCCGGCGGCCAATGCGACCAGCAACCGCGTTTACTCGCTGACCAGCGCGAACATCGCCAGTGCCTTCCTGCAGGTGGTGATCGGAGCGGTACCGACCGCGCCGACCGGTCTTGCGGGTACGCCAGGCAACGCGCAGGTGGCGCTCACCTGGAACGCGGTGTCCGGTGCCACGGCCTACAACGTGAAACGCTCGACGACCAATGGCGGTCCTTACGCCAACGTCGCGCAGAACGTCACGGGTACCGCGTACACCAACACCGGCCTCACCAATGGCACGCCTTACTACTACGTCGTGACGGCAGTGAACTCGAGCGGCGAGAGCCCCGTGTCGCTGCAGGTGAGTGCGACCCCGGCCGCGACCGGTGGCGAAACCGGTGGTGTAACGGTGACGAAAGCGGTGACCAGCGCCAGCCCGTGGTTCAACGAGATCCAGGTCCGTCTCGCCAACACCAGCTCCATCACGGCCATGACCGTGACGGTGGTGGTGCAGCGGACGCCCGGCGTCAGTTACAGCGGGGCGTACAACACGGTGGGCGGACAGATCTCGCAGGCCAACGCGAGCACGACCTCGACCGTGACGTACACATGGACGCTGAACGCGGGTCAGCAGCTCGGCGCGTCGACTTCACGAACCTTCGCGGCGCAGTTTGGCGGAAACGGAACTGCGCACCCGGTAACCGGCGACACCTGGACGGTGAACTACACCACCGGCGGCGTCGCGCGCAGCCAGACGGGGAGTTTCTGATCCGCCAGGCCTGAAAGAAGCATGCATGGACGGCGCTCACCGCAGGAACGGTGAGCGCCGGCGCATTGACCCTGAAAGAGCACGGACGAGCGGCGTTCACCGCGGGGAGCGGAGGGCGCCGTGCGCATACATACCAAGGAGATGGAATTCATGAGGATCAAGAAACACCGCCTCGCGTGGACGGCGGCCGCCGCCTGCGCGTGGGCGCTAGCTACAGGCGTCGCATCGGCGCAAACCCCTGCATGTCAGGTCACGTACACAAAATCGTGGGAAGGCGGTAATGGCTTCGGCGCCAATGTCGTCATCACCAACAACGGTCCGGCCATCACCAACGGCTGGACGCTGGTCTTCAACTTTCCCAACGGGCAGCGATTGCAGAATGGCTGGCCGGTTTCCTTCACTCAGCCCGCGGGCAGCGCGACGCTGACGATCGCCAGCAACGCCGACTGGAACCGGAGCATCGGCAGTGGTGGCAGCTTCACCGCGGGATTCAATGGCACGTTCACCGGCACCAACAACATACCGACGGCATTCACGCTGAATGGCACCAGCTGCAACGGCGGCACCACGCCGACCAATTCACCGCCCAACGTGAGCCTGACGAGCCCGACGAGCGGCCAGCAGATTGCGAATGGCGCGACGATCCCGCTCGCGGCCACCGCCAGCGACAATGGCTCGGTGAGCCGAGTGGAGTTCCGCGTCGACGGCGCTCTCGTGAGCACCGACACCAGCTCGCCCTATGGCTTCACGAACCCGGCACTCGCGGCCGGCAGTCACACGGCACAGGCCACGGCGTTCGACAACGCATCGCCACCGCTGTCGACTTCCACGGCTTTGATTCCGTTCACGGTGTTGGGCAGCACTTCGCCGCGCACCATCGTCGTCAATCCTGCGACGCTGAATCTGGCGAGTGGCGGTACTGGCACGTCGAACGTCCGGCTGGGACAGGCACCCACGGGCAACGTGGTGGTGACGCTGACGCGCAGCGGCAGCACCGCCATCAGCTCGAGCGCGAGCTCGGTCACGCTGACCACCGGCAACTGGTCGACCGGCGTGAACGTGACGTTCACGGCGGCGGCCGGCACGACGGCGGCGACATCCACTTTCGCGGCCGCGGCGACTAACTACACCGGCGCGTCGATCACCGTGAATCGCACCGCCACGAACCCGAACCCGGGTCGCGTCGACAATCCGTACTCGGGCGCGGGCGTGTACAACAACCCGATCTGGCGCGCGAACGCGGTGGCCGGTGGCGGCAGCTCCATAGCCAACCAGCCGACGGCGGTGTGGATGGATCGCATCAGCGCGATTGCCGGCAACAACAGCGGCAGCACTGGCGCCTGGGGTCTGGTGCAGCACCTGAACGAGGCGGTCACGCAGGACTCGGCCAACGGTTCGACGCCGCTGGTCTTCCAGCTGGTGATCTACAACCTGCCGGGCCGCGACTGCGCGGCGCTCGCCAGCAACGGTGAGCTCGGACCCAACGACCTGCCGCGCTACAAGGCGGAGTACATCGATGTCATCGCCGCGATCCTGCGGCGGTCGGAGTACGCCGGACTGCGCATTGCCACCATCATCGAGATCGATTCACTTCCCAACCTGGTCACGAATGTGACGAGCAGGCCGACCGGCACCGCACAGTGCGACGTGATGTTCCAGAACCGCGGTTATGTCGATGGCGTGGGCTACGCGCTCGCAACGCTGGGTGCCATTTCCAACGTCTATAACTACATCGACGCGGGTCACCATGGCTGGCTGGGTTGGGACACCAACTTCGCGCCATCCGTGCAGATGATGCTGCAGGCAGCCAATGCCTCGGGCAGCACGCCTGCCAACGTGGTGGGCTTCATCACCAACACCGCGAACACCTCGGCGTTGCAGGAGCCGTACATCACAGTGGACTCGACCACGCGGCCGTCGACCTGGATCGACTGGAATCAGTTCAACGACGAGTTGACCTACGCCCAGGCGTTCCGCAACCAGGCGGTGAGCGCAGGCTTCCCGTCCAACATCGGCATGCTCATCGATACCTCGCGCAATGGCTGGGGCGGTTCGGCGCGGCCGACGGGTCCTTCGACGCTCGCGGACCTCAACGCGCGCATCAACGCGTCACGCATCGACCGGCGCATTCACAAGGGCAACTGGTGCAATCCGAGCGGCGCTGGCATTGGCGAACGTCCGCGTGCGGCACCTGCCACCGGCATCGATGCCTACGTGTGGGTGAAGCCGCCAGGCGAATCGGACGGCTCCAGCACCCTCATCCCGAACGACGAGGGCAAGGGCTTCGATCGCATGTGCGATCCGACCTACGGTGGCAATCCGCGCAACAACGGCAACATGACCGGAGCGCTCCCGAACGCCCCATTGTCGGGGCATTGGTTCCAGGCGCAGTTCCAGCAGTTGCTCCAGAACGCTTACCCACCGCTGTAGGTGGCTTTAAGGCTTGCGGTTCAGCGACCCTCCCAGCTGAACCGCAAGTCTTGGCGGGTAACAGGCGCCAGCAAAGGATTGCCGGCGTCTGTTACTCGACATTTTCGGTTCAGTTCAGGCGAAGCTTCACGCTCCCCGCTATCGGCACCCGAGCCTGCTCACGCGGATCACTTTCGGGTCCCGAACCAATACCTTTGAATCGTCGCCCCCCGGGAATTGTTGCGTTTGCCGGCGGTCATCACGCAGGCATACGCGGGGATTGCGCCCTGCATGCCAGAATCCCCGGCGGGCGAAATAATGCAGCGGAAAGGCCGGTCTGATCAGTTACCCAGGCATCGGCCCCACAGGAACCCCAATGACGAGAAATCTGTCCCTTGCGCTCCTGATCGGCGTGTTGAGTGTCAACGCCTGCGGCTCTGAAGCCGCGGTAAAGATCCCGGCGCCGGCATTCGACCAACCGGCTGCGCCCGGGAAGCTGCAGACCGCCGTGGTGGCTGGCGGATGCTTCTGGGGAGTGCAGGGCGTCTATCAACATCTGAAAGGTGTGAAAAGCGTGCTCTCCGGTTACGCCGGAGGCGATGGCTCGCGCGCGGACTATGAATCGGTGAGCGCCGGAGATTCGGGCCACGCCGAATCGGTGCAGATCGTGTACGACCCCGCGCAGGTCACCTACGGCCAGATCCTGCACGTGTTCTTTTCAGTGGCGCATGACCCGACACAGCTGAACCGCCAGGGACCAGACACGGGCACGCAATATCGCTCGGCCATTTTCTATACCAGCGACGAGCAGAAGAAGATCGCGGAAGGCTACATCGCGCAGCTCGACAAGACCGGTGCGTATCCGCGGCGCATCGTCACGCGCGTGGACGCGTTGAAGCGCTTCTACGAAGCGGAGGGCTACCACCAGGACTACCTGCTCAATCACCCGACGAATCCCTACATCGTCATCAACGATCTTCCAAAGGTGCGCAACTTCGAGCACACGCTACCGGCGCTGTACGTCGCGAAACCGGTGACCGTGAGCGCGTCGACGCGCGAGGGAGCCCAGGCGGCGCCCAAGGCCACGACCAAAGCCGCGCCGGCACCCGCGAACAGCGGCGCCATGATGATGGCGGCTGCCGAAAAGCCCGCCGAAAAATCAACCCAAAAACCGGCCCAAAAATCAACGGAGGGCGGCGCGATGATGTCGGCAGCCGGCGCCAGCGGGCCGTCGAAGACCGAAGGGCCGCTGCCCAATCTCGATGGGGCGACGGGCTGGCTCAACAGCAGGCCGCTCACGCCCGAGAGCCTGCGCGGCAAGGTCGTGGTCGTCGATTTCTGGGCGTACTCGTGCATCAACTGCCTGCGCACGATGCCATACGTGAACGCCTGGTATCGCCACTACAAGGATTCGGGTCTGGTCATACTCGGTGTGCACTCACCGGAGTTCGCGTTCGAAAAAGACATCGCGAACGTGCGCGAAGCAGTCAAAAAGTTCGACATCCAGTACCCCGTCGCGCTCGACAACGAGATGGCGATCTGGAAAGCCTTCAACAACAGGTTCTGGCCCGCGCACTATTTCGTCGACGCCAAGGGGCAGATCCGCGGCCATCATTTCGGCGAGGGAAAATACGGCAAGTCGGAACGCGAGATCAGGCGGTTGCTCACCGAGGCCGGTGCGAAAAACCTGCCCGACCCGCTCGACGCCGCCGCGGGTGTTGGCGTCGCCGCGCCGGCGGACACCGCGAACGTGGCGTCACCGGAGACGTACGTCGGCTACGCGCGCGCTGAAAATTTCGTCTCGCCGGGCGCCTTCGCCCGCGATGCAAAGAAAACCTACGCCATCCCGAAGACGCTCACACTCAACCAGTGGGCGCTCGGTGGCCCCTGGCAGGTCGCACGCGAGCACGCGCGCCTGGGCGCTTCACCGGGCCGCATCGCCTTCCGCTTCAAGGCGCGGGACCTGCACCTCGTGCTGGGTCCGGCGACGCCGGGCAAGCCGGTGCGCTTTCGAGTCACGATCGACGGCGCACCGCCGAAGGCGGATGCCGGCATGGACGTGGATGCGGACGGCAACGGAGTCGTGCGTGAGCATCGGCTCTATCAGCTCGTTCGCGAGAAAGGGCCGGTGAGTGAGCAGGAGTTCGTCATCGAATTCCTGGATCCGGGCGTCGACGCCTATTCATTCACGTTCGGTTGAAACGGGAGAGTTTATGGACGAGGCAATGAGGTCACGACGCGGATTCCTGTTAGGCGCGCTGGTGGCGCCCGTGGCGCTCGCCGTCGGGGCCTGCGCGCGCGGGTCCGACAAGCCCAGGTCCGCGACCGTGGAGATCGAGAGCTTTTCCGCCGACGGCAAGAGCCTGGGAAAGGCCAGCGTGGCGCGCGTGATCAAGAGCGAAGAACAGTGGCGCAGCCAGCTCTCGTCCGACTCCTATGTCGTGACGCGCAAGGCGGGCACCGAGCGTCCCTTCAGCGGCAAATACAACAAGAATCATGACGACGGGTTGTATCGCTGCATCTGTTGCGACACGGCGCTGTTCGATTCGAAGACCAAGTTCGAATCCGGTACCGGCTGGCCGAGTTTCTGGAAGCCGATCTCGAGCGCCAATGTCACCGAGTCCGGGTACAGCAGTCTCACCCAAGGCACAGAAGTGAACTGCAAGCTTTGCGATGCGCACCTCGGGCACGTGTTCGATGACGGGCCGGACCCGACCGGCTTGCGCTACTGCATGAATTCCGTGGCGCTGAATTTTGTCGGGCGTGCAAAAAGCACCTGAGCCTCACGGCCTGGCGGGAAGGGCAAACGACAGATAGGTGCCACTACCCGGGCCGAAACGCTCTTTGCCGCCGCTCGCAAATATCGCGACGTACTGGCGCCCGTCGACCTGGTAGGTGATGGGCGTCGCGTCGGCGGACCAGGGCAGCGTGGTTTCCCAGAGTAGTTTGCCGTTCGCCTTGTCATAGGCGCGGAATTTCCGGTCGTGGATGGTCGCGCCGATGAACAGCAAACCGCCGGAGGTCACCAGCGGGCCGCCGTAGTTTTCGCTGCCGGTGTCCCTGAGACCCTTCGCGGCGAGTTCGGGAAACTCGCCGAACGGGACGCTCCAGACTTGTTTTCCCGTGGCGAGCTCGATGGCATTGAGCGTGCCCCATGGCATTGCCACTGCCGGGTACCCTGCCGGATCGAGCCAGCGGCGATAACCCGTGAAGCGGTATTCCTGGTTCATGGGCGACAGGTCGGGGGCGCCGGCGGGGATGTCCTCGCCGTCGAACAGGTATTTTGCGATGGCACTGATCGCCTCGCCCTGCATTCCGGCGAACGCCGGCATGCGGCCGCCGCCCTTGCGCACGAGGACGGTGAAATCTGCCGGCGTCATGCGTCCTGCGATGCCGACCAGCGATGGAAACTGCGGGGGCGAACCCTGCAGGTTGTCGCCGTGACAGGCAGCGCAATCGCGCAGGTAGATTGACTTGCCCGTGCTGCGGCCGGTGTCGTTGACGGCGAGCGAGCCCAGCCAGGCCATTTCATTGGAGTTCACGTACAGCAGCCCGGTGTCCGGGTCGAAGGCCGGGCCACCCCATTCGGCACCGCCATCGAAACCCGGGTAGATAGTGGTGTCGATACCGACGGCGAGCGGTTTGAACGGACCGTCGCTGCGCACGGTTGCGAACTGCTCTCGTGCCCAGGCGGCCGCTTCCCTCGTGCGCGTGGTGAGGCTGTCTGCCGTCAACCGCTGGCGCGCATACGGTGCGGGCAGCTTCGGCCGCAGGTAGGTGGGGTAGGCCACCTCGCCGGGCACGTCCGACGGCGGTGCGGGCACTTCTTCAACCGGAAACACCGGCTTGCCGGTATCGCGGTTCAGCACGAACACGAAGCCCTGCTTGGTGGTTTGCGCCAGCGCGTCTACGGATTTTCCCTTGATGCGCAACGTCACGAGCGTGGGCGCGGTGGGCAGATCACGATCCAGCACGTCGTGCTTCACGAACTGGAAATGCCAGCGCAACTTGCCGGTGGCGGCATCGAGTGCCAGCAGGCAGTTCGCATACAGGTTGTCGCCGCGTCGATTGCCGCCGTAGAAATCCGCCGCGGCCGAACCGGTCGGAACGAACACCAGGCCGCGCCGTGTATCGAGCGTCATGCCCGGCCAACTGTTGGCACCGCCGATGTATTGCCACGCGTCTCCCGGCCAGGTGTCGTGGCCGGGCTCGCCCGGTTGCGGAATGGTGTGGAAGCTCCAGCGCAACGCGCCGGTTTTCACGTCATACGCCCGAACGTGTCCGGGAGATGCGGGCAGAGTCTCGCTCACGCGGCCGCCGAGGATCATGAGTTCCTTGTAGATGACACCGGGCGACGTGAGACGCACCGACTGCGAGGCGGGATCGCGTCCGAGGTTCTCGCGCAGGTCGACGCGCCCGTTCCTGCCAAAACCTTCGACGGGTTTGCCGGTGTCGGCATTCAGCGCGTACACGAAATTGTCGACCGCCGCGAAGACGCGCGCTTCCTTGCCGTCCGTCCAGTGCATGAGACCGCGATTTGCACCGCTGCCCGAAATCCCGGAATCGAACAACCACAACTGACGGCCGGTCGTGGCCTCCAGCGCGAACGCCTTGTGCGACGGCGTGTACCCGTACAGCGTGCGGCCTACGACAATAGGCTGTGTCTGCGTATCGCCCTTCTCGCCAGTGTCGTGTTGCCATGCAACCATGAGCTGGCCGACATTGCCGCGATTGATCTGCGCGAGTGGGGAATGGCGCGTCTTCGCATCGTCACCGCCATAACGCGGCCAGTCGGCGTCGGCGGCGTTCGCCATGCCTGCACGGGCAAGCATGGCGACCACGATGTACACGCGCTTCATCCGGACCCCTTCTTGTAAGAATCGTGTGACGCAATCTACGGCAGATTGCCGCTTGGGTCACCGTGCGCCGGCAGTCACAATGCAGCCGTGAATCCCAACGTGCTCCTCCCAGCGCGCATACGGACTCACAACAGGGGGCCGCTTCGTGCGGCCTCTTTTTTTTGGGCGCAGTGCATGACCCGCAAACGCAAGACAGTCATCGTGTTGTTAGCCGTGGCGTTGGTGCTGATCGCCGCACGCGTGGCAATGCCTTATTACGTCGAGAACTACGCCAACGACAAGCTGGCGTCCCTGGATTCGTATGACGGCCATGTCGGCGACATCGACATTCATCTCTGGCGCGGCGCATACAGCATCGACGACATCGAGATCGTGAAGACTGGCGCATCGCGCCCCGTGCCCTTCTTCCGTTCGGATCGCGTGAACTTTTCGATCGAATGGCGCAGCCTGTTTCGTGGCTCGATCGTTTCCGAGGCGTCGTTCCTGAGTCCCGAGCTCAACCTGGTGCAGGGCAGGAGCGCCAGGGATTCGCAGCTCGGTAAGGAAGAAAACTGGAATGCCCGACTCGAGGAGCTGTTTCCATTCCGTTTCAACACCATCCAGGTACGGAATGGCACCGTACGATTCCTCGCGCCCGGCATCAATACTCGCGACGCCATCACCGCGCGACATGTCACTGGTGACATTTCCAACCTCACCAACGTTCTCGACTCGGGCAAGGAGACTTTCGCCGACTTCCATGTGAAGGCCGATGTCCTGGATGGGGCGCCGGCGACCGTGGAGGGCAGCGCCAATGCTTTCGCATCCCAGCCGACCTTCGATGTGAATCTCGAAGTGAAAAAAGTGCAGCTGCCGCAGGTGAATCCGTGGCTGCGCGAATACATCAAGGCCGACGCGGAAGCCGGAAAGTTCGAGCTGTACATGGAGCTGGCCGCGGCCGATGGAAAATTCACCGGCTATGCCAAGCCGATTCTCCAGGACGTGAACATCTATCGCTCCGGTGAAGAAGAGCAGAGCCCACTCAAGCGCCTCTGGGAGGGGTTCCTCGATTTCGCGGCGAATGTGTTCGAGAACCAGGAAGCGGATCAGGTGGCGGCGCGCATTCCGTTCTCAGGCACCCTCAGGGATCCGGAAACGAACCTGTTTGCCACCATTGCCAGCGTCATGCGCAATGCGTTCATCAGCGCTTTCGCTCGTTCACTGGAGGGTTCGATCACGCTGCGCGATGTGAAAAAGAATCTGGGGGAAATCGATCCGAACAAGGAATCCGAACCCGACAAGAAATCGGAGAACAAGAACGCTCAGCAAAAGGATGACGCAAAGCGACCCGCCGGGCCTGCTGGCAAGGTGTAACGGGCCGGACCCTCAACGCCGTCGAGCGACGTCCGCGGTGTCGTTTGGCGCCGCCGAAGTTTTCTGGCTTTGCTCCTCGTGCAGTGTCAGCAGCGATTGCATGAGCTGATCGTCGTCGGCGCTCGACATGACGCCGAGCACCTCAGCTTCATGGCAACCCGCGGCCGTCAGGTAGGCGTGTCCCATTCCAGAATCGATGTAGATCGACTGACGCTCGTTCAAGGTCACCGGGTCGTAGAACTCGGTGTGAACGACGATGCGGCCTTTGAGCACGTAGATGAATTCTTCGCCGGCGTGCCGGACCAGCTCGCCGAATTCTTCTCGCGATGCCGCCCGGATCTTCGTGATGACCGGAATCATCCGCTTGCGCCGCAGCTCGGTGCACAAATAGTAGTAGTCATAATTTGGCGTCGTGACGCGCACCGCCTTGTCGACATCGCCGAGGCTGCGTCGGGCAGTCACCGCTTGCCCGTGCTCGCCGGTGTCCTCGGCAAAGAGCTCCGACATGCGCAGGCCAAGTCGATGGCTCAGCTGCTGGAGCTTGTCGAAGCTCAGCGTCAGGCGATCGTGCTCGATCTTGGAAAGCGTCGAAAAGGGTATTCCGCTCTTCGCGCTCATCTCTTTGAGTGTCCAACCTTCGCGATGACGCAACCGCCGGAGGAGGGCCCCCAGGGTCGGACCGGCACGTTTCTTTTGCACGGGCGATATATCTCCACATCCATTGAACTGTTTTCTGTCTAGGATAATAATGTCCCAATCCGGAACATTGTGCTCGAAGTCGCTTCGAACACGCGAAAACGCGTGACTATAAAACTATGGGTGGGGCCATGTCTAAATTGAAGGCGCTGATATTGGTGGCGGCCGGCTTTTCCTCGGCGGCATTTGCGGATGAACCGAGTGTGCCGCTTTCGCCGGCGCCAACTACGGCATCCGCAGCCGCGCCGGCGAATTCGCCAGACCAGGCTGGAGGCGCGGTACCACTCACCAAATCCGACGTAGACACCTGGCTCGATGGCTTCCTTCCTTATGCACTGCGCACCGCTGACATTCCGGGCGCCGTCGTCACCGTGGTGAAGGATGGGCAGCTCCTGACGGCGCGTGGATATGGATTCGCCGATCGCGAAAAGCGCACTCCCGTCGATCCTGATCGCACGCTCTTCCGGCCCGGCTCGGTCAGCAAGCTGGTCACGTGGACGGCAGCCATGCAGCTCGTCGAGCAAGGCAAGCTGGACCTGGATAAAGACGTCAACACGTATCTCGATTTCAAGATTCCGGAATACGACGGCAAGCCCGTCACGCTGCGCCAGATCATGACCCATACGGCGGGGTTCGAAGAGGCGGTCAAGGACATCATCTTTACCGATCCAGCGCACCTGTTGCCTCTCGGTGAATATCTGAAGCGCTGGACACCGAAGCGTGTGTTCGAACCTGGAACGACGCCCGCGTATTCGAACTGGGCAACGGCGCTCACCGGCTACCTGGTCGAACGAGTCTCGGGCGAATCGTTCGATGACTATTGCGACAAACATATTTTTGCGCCGCTTGGCATGACCAACTCCACCATGCGGCAACCGTTACCCGCGGCACTCGCGGGTCAGATGGCGTCGGGCTACAAGCCGGGCCAGGAGGCCGGCAAGTTCGAGATCATCGGTCCCGCGCCGGCCGGTTCGCTCTCTGCCACTGGCACCGACATGGCGAAGTTCATGATTGCGAATCTCGACGGCGGCAAGGGGCTGCTGTCGCCCGAGGTCGCGGCGACGATGTACAACCCGCCGCTCGACAAGTTCAACCCCGTGTCGCTGTTGCCGCCACTCAACCGCATGCGGCTGGGGTACTTCGAGACCAACGTCAATGGCCGCGAAGTGATCGGCCATCTGGGCGACACCGAGTTCTTCCACACCTCGCTGCATCTCCTGATGAAGGAAGGCGTCGGCATCTACTTCTCATTCAACAGCGGAGGAAGGGAGGGGCAGGTCCAGACACTGCGTTGGTCGCTGTTCGAGGACTTCGCGGATCGCTATTTCCCCGCAACCGCGGCGGCAGATGCACCACTGGATGCGAAAACGGCCGCTGAACATGCCGCCATGATGGCCGGCAACTGGCAGGTGAGCCGCACGGCCTGGAGCAATCCGATCGCCGTGCTGAACCTCATCGGCCAGACCAAGGTGGCTGTCGGACCGAAAGGCGGATTGCTGATCCCGGATCTGCTCGGCGCGAACAAGCTGCCGCGTGAGTGGGAAGAGATCGCGCCGTTTGTCTGGCGCGAGAAGGGCGGGCACGACCTTCTCGCCGCACAAGTCAAAGAGGGCCAGGTGGTGCGCTGGAGCTTCGGCCTGCTTGCGCCCTTCATGGTTTTCGATCGCGTCCCGGCGCATCGTTCCTCGAGCTGGATCACGCCGGTTGCTTCCATCAGCCTCGGCGTTCTGTTGCTGACGGTTCTGTTCTGGCCCATCGGCTGGTTCGCGCGGCGCAAGTACCGCGCGACATTCCCGCTCGCCGGCACTGCGCTGCGGGCTTACAAGTGGACGCGTTGGGCATCGCTGGCCGTGGTGCTCGTCCTCGTCGGCTGGATGGCGATGATCGGCGCGCTGTTCGCCAATCTCGAGAACCTGGCGGGCGCCTTCGACGCGCTGCTGTGGGTGCTGCAAATCGTCGGCCTGGTTGCATTCATCGGCGCCGTAGCGATAGCGGGATGGAACGCCTGGTTGACCTGGCGCGATGGTCGCCGATGGACGGCGAAGACCTGGAACACGCTGATCGCGGTTTCTTCGGTCGTGCTGCTGTACGTCGCATTCAACTTCAATCTCCTCTCGATGACGGTGAACTACTGATGTCGAGGCTGAAGCTCGACGTTGCCGTCGAAACGCTCAGGCTGGCCAGGCCGTTCAAGATCTCCGGTTATTGCTTCGAAACGGCCGATGTCGTGTACGTCACGCTGGATGACGGCACGCATCGTGGCCGTGGCGAGGCGGCGGGCGTCTACTACATGCAGGATGACCTCGCTCATATGGCGAAGGCGCTGCAGGCGGCGAGGGCGGAGATCGAGGCAGGCCCGACGCGCCACGAACTGCGCCACATCTTGCCGCCCGGGGGCGCGCGCGCCGCGGTCGATGCCGCGTTGTGGGAGCTAGAAGCGCTGCGTGCCGGCACTACCGCCTGGCGGATCGCCGGGCTGACCAGCGTGCATCCCGTGCGCACGACACTCACGGTGAGTGCGGATACGGTCGAGGCCATGGCTGCCCGCGCTGTGACGTACGCCAATGCCAAAGCGATCAAGGTGAAACTCACCGGCGAACTCGATCTCGATCTCGCCCGCGTGCGCGCGATCCGGGCCGCGCGCCCCGACGTCTGGTTGGGAGTCGATGCCAACCAAGGTTATTCGATTGGTGAGCTGCCGGCGCTGGTCCGCGGCCTTTGTGAGCACCGAGTGCTGCTGCTCGAGCAACCGCTGCCGCGCGGCCGGGAGGCCGATCTGCAGGGCTTCGACTCGGTGATCCCCATCGCGGCGGACGAGAGCGTTCTCTCGCTCGCGGAGCTGCCGCGTGCGGTCGGGAGTTTCGACGTCGTCAACATCAAGCTCGACAAATGCGGCGGCCTCACCGAGGGCCTGATGATCGCCGAAGAAGCACGGCGGCTCGGGCTCGAAGTGATGGTCGGCACCATGATCGGGACGAGTCTCGCGACCGCGCCCGCTTTCATCCTTGCGCAGCAATGTTCGATCGTCGATCTCGACGGTCCGACTTTCCTCGTCAAGGACCGCTCGCCTGCAGTCGTCTACCGCGACGGAGATCTGTTCGCTGGCGACGACGTGTGGGGCGCCGCCAGCTCCGTGGCTGCATGATGGCCGTCGCCGCATGACGAGCGAGAAGACCTGGTTCGGCCATCCCCGTGGCCTGACCGTACTGTTCTTCACGAACATGTGGGAGCAGTTCTCCTACTACGGCATGCGCGCGATCCTGGTCTATTACATGACCAAGCAGCTGCTGCTGGCGCAGGAGACTTCTTCGGTCATCTACGGCATCTACACCGGCTGCGCATATTTCACGCCGCTGATCGGCGGATTCATCGCCGATCGCTTCCTCGGCAAGAAACGCGCGATCATCATCGGCGGCAGCGTGATGGCGCTCGGGCATTTCATGATGACTGCCGAGCCGCTGTTCTACGTGGCGCTGGCGACTATCGCGATCGGCAATGGTTTGTTCCTGCCCAGCCTGCCGAGCCAGATTCGCGATCTGTACCAGCCTGGAGATCCGCGCGCCGGCCGCGCTTACAACGTCTACTACGTCGGTGTGAACATCGGCGGATTTCTCGCGATGCTGGTCTGCGGGGCGCTGGGCGAAGCCTTCGGGTGGCACTGGGGCTTCGGGGCTGCGGGCGTCGGCATGGTGACCGGTCTCCTTTTCTACCTGTGGGGTCAACGCTATCTTCCGGCGCAGACCCAGTTGCCTCGCGCCGAGCTACTCGCGGCACCCCGTGAAAACATGGCGCGCGACACGCTGCTGCTGCTCTTCAGCCTGGGTGTGGCGGTCGCCGTGTTCCGGAGCGCGTACGAGCAGGTCGGCAACACCGTGGCGCTGTGGTTCGATACGGGTGTCTACAGGCTGGCGGATGGATTCTCGATTCCATTTACATGGTTTTTCGCGATCAACCCGCTCTGCGTGATGTTGATCACACCGTTCCTGCTCGCCTGGTGGCGGAAACGTGAAGCGGCAGGACACACTCCATTGCCCACGCAGCGCATGGCGACCGGCGCGCTCATCGTTGGCGCTTCCTATCTATTCCTCGCCGCGCTCTCCTGGACAGGGGACAGCGGCACCGTTCACTGGCAATGGTTCGCGCTGTTCTGGGTGGTGCTGACATTCGGCGAGCTGTTCATTCTTCCCACTGGCATCGGGCTGTTTGCCCGGCTCGCGCCGCAACGACTGGGCGCGACAACAGTGGCCTCGTGGTTTCTGGCCACCTTCGCCGGAAACCTGGCCGCCGGCCTGGTTGGAACCTTCTGGTCGCGCATGAGCCCCCCGGCCTTCTTCGTGTTGCTCGCCGGGATTTGCGTACTCGCGGCCACTGCGCTTCGGCTGCTCGATGCGCGCGCGCAGCACGTCACCACGATCACTCGCCCGCAAGCCAACCCTGATTGACAATTCTCTAATCAGGACATTAGTGTCCGTATCAGAGTAATTGGGGCTTAATAGGGTTGAAACCGATCCGCGAGAAGTCGGCCTCAACCATGGGGAGAACGAACACATGACTACCCGTACGAGAATTTTCCGGTCGACTGGCGCGTTATCGGCGTTGCTGATGATGCAATCCGCCTGGGCGCAGGATCGGCCCGACGTAACGAACCTCGATGAGGTCCTCGTGACCGCCCAGAAGGTTTCGCAATCAGTGATCGACGTACCGCTGGCGATTTCGGTCCTGGGCTCCGACGATCTCGAACGCACTCAATCCCTGAACTTCCAGGACTACACGAAGCTCGTACCGGGTCTGCAGCTCACGCAAGCGTCGCCGGGCTTCGGGCGCCTGGTGATACGCGGCATCAACACGGGCGGCTCCGCGTCGACCGTCGGCGTGTACGTCGATGAGACGCCTTTCGGTTCGAGCAGCGGCATCGCGAACGGCGCCATTCTCGCCGGCGATTTCGACACCTTCGACGTCGCGCGTGTCGAGGTAATGCGCGGTCCGCAGGGCACGGTGTATGGCGCGAGTTCGTTGGGTGGCGTGCTCAAGTACGTGACGAACGAACCGCAGTTCGATTCGTTCGAAGGGCGAGTGCGCGGTTCGTTGGAAACGGTCGATGATGGCGACTCGTCCTGGTCCGGTGCCGCGGCGGCCAATATTCCCGTGTCCGACAGCGTGGCAATTCGCGCTTCCGGTTTCTATCGCAACGTGGGCGGCTTCATTGATTCGATCGGCACGGGCGGATCCGACGTAGCAGACGACATCAACGGTTCCACCGTTGCGGGCGGACGCGCGTCGATGCTCTTCAAGCCGAGCGAGGCCTTCTCGCTGCAGCTGACCGCCTTCATTCAGGACATCGCGAATGACGCGTCGAGTGTCGTCGATTCGGATCCGATGACCGGCGAGTCGCTGTATGGCGGCCTGACGCAATCTCAATTCGTTCCCGAGTCCGCGGATGTCAGCTATCGCGTCTACAACGCCACGGCCATCTGGGATCTCGGCTTCGGGGATCTGACCAGCTCCACGAGTTATGGCTCGAACACGCAGGATTTTCGCGTCGATTTCACGACGCTGCTCAGGAATGCCTTCGGTCTCGACATATTCGATTCCTACAACCAGCAGACCACGCGCGTGAAGCGCTTCACGCAGGAACTGCGCCTGGCCTCGCACGAAAACGAAAAAGTCGACTGGCTGATCGGCGCCTACTACAACGATGAAGACGGTTTGATCTACCAGAACGTCCATGTCGTCGAGCCGGGTACGCTGAACGACAT
>DASQJS010000269.1:0-3846 GCA_035630995.1 Steroidobacteraceae bacterium
GAATTCGAAATTGAGGCGGACCGACGCGAATTCAGGGAACTGCACGCGCAGCTCTTTGGCAGCCATGCGATTGCGCCGCTGCTTCTCGCGAAGAAGATTGCGTGCCCCTTCGGGGCCGACCGTGGTGAATTTCATGTGTGCCTCGATGCCGCGACCGGCGCGGATGGCGTTGCCGCCATCCGCGTCGTCACGACTGATGTCTTACCGACGACCGTAGCCGCCGCCACCACCACCGCCGCCACCGCCGCGGGGTTTGTCCTGCGCTTCGTTGACCTTGAGCGGGCGACCGCCAAAGTCCTGGCCATTCAGCGACTGCATCGCCTTCTGCGCATCGGCGCTCGACATTTCCACGAAGCCGAAGCCGCGCGGCTGGCCCGTGTCACGGTCGTTCACGAGGGCGACTTTGTCCACGTTGCCGTGGGTCGCGAACAGGGCACGCACCGAATCTTCGGTCGCGCTGAAGGGAAGATTTCCAACGTAAAGTTTGGTCAAGAGAATACTCACTAAGTAGATGTAGATAGGCAGGGGAACCCTGCGAGAGCGACTCTGGCCAAACGACACGTCAGGAAGACGCGAAAGCCCAGGGGCGGACAAGACGAGGAATCACAAGCCGGGCGCGAATGTACAGGAAAAACCGTCTCTTTGCCGCAGTTCTTAACGAGGCGCCCCCAGCAGCGGCACTGTCTGTTTCACACGAATAAGGTAACCCGCGTGGTTAGGGTGAACCCTGTCTTCCACCCACAATTCCTCACGCGGCTGCCCGGTTGGCGTGAGCATGGCCTCCCACAGGTCCACAAAGGCGAGATCCGGCTGCGTTGCGATGTAGTCCCGTACGGCCTGGTTGGTCACCACCCGCTGTGGGGCCTCATCCCAGCGCCCGGGGCCCGGGGTAATGCTCGAATACACGACGCGCACTCCCGGAAGCGCGGCGCGCACCCGGCTGACGAAAGCCTGCAAATCCGCGAGCACCTGCGCGGGCGTGCGCCCATTGTGAACGTCGTTTCCGCCCACGTGCAGCACGATGAGGCGCGGTTCATAGGGCAGCACCAGCCGGTCGAAATAACGCAGAAGATCGGGAAACTGGAAAGAATCGATGCCGCGGTTGATCAGCGTGTAGCCGGCCAGGTCCTCGTGAATGGTCTTCCAGCGATAGAACTGCGAATCGCCCGCGAACAGGATGGCGCCGCGCGGCGGCGGGCTGACTCTGTCGCTGGCTTCGTATTCCTGAACCTTTTTCTCAAAACGCTGCCGCGGGTCCGGCGCCTGCGCTTGCGAAGCATTGGACGCTGCCAGCAGGATAGCTGCCATGGTGAAGCTCGATAATGCGCGGCGCATGAACATTCCGCATTCCCCCCTCGATGCCTCGGACGTTACATGATCGGCGAGCTCGAAGAGATATTCCTGCGCGCCTGCCCTTCGTTCGAAGTCCCTCTCAAGCAGTTGCGCGAAGATCACAAACTATTCGGCGCGGATCTGCAGACCGAGTTGACCGAAATCCTCGACAAGCTCGGATTTCACCTGGGCAGTACGGCGAAGCAGGTGCCCACGGCAGACATGATCCAGGTGCTCAAGGTGGTCGAGCGCGTGCTCATGGATGGCAGCGAACAACAGAAGTGGGCGGTCACGCATTTTCTGATGACGTCGCTGCAGACCTCGATCAGGGATGCCGGCCACCGGACCGACGCGCTGCTGCCACATCTCGGGCCCGCCACCGCCAGCTGGTGGAATGACCTGACGAAGAATCCTCGCGCCGGCGACGATTGGTAATAGTTAGAGCTTCGCGAGCACGGCGCGAAAGATCCCGAGCGCCTCGGCATACCCGCTGCGCATGGCCCCGAAGCCAATCCGGAAATGCGACGGCATCTCGAAGCAATCGCCCGGCGCGGCCAGCACACCCGCTTTCGCCAGAGCCTCGCACATCGGCCGCGCGTCGCGACCGTCGCGCAGCCAGGGGAAACAGGTGGTGCCGCCGCCCGGCGGCGCCCAGTCCAGAACGCCGCAGTGCTCGTCCATGAACCGCGTGAACAACGCGAGATTGCCGCGCACCACCTGGGTGAGCCGCGCGATGATTTCAGGCGCGTGGGCGAGCGCATGCGCACCGATGGCCTCGGTCAGTGGCGAGCCGGAAATCGTGAAGTAGCTGCGCATGTCGAGCAGCGCCTCACGGTGGCGTGCGTCGCGATCGATGAGCCAGCCGATGCGCAGGCCTGGAATCGACAGCGCCTTGGCGAAGTCACCGAGCACGATGGTGTTGGGCAGCACGCTGGCGCTGGGCGCGGGCCCGGCGAAATACAGCGGGTGATACACCTCGTCGACGATGAGGGGAATGCCGCGCGCGGCCAGCGTCTCGGCGAGCTTGCGCTGCTCGGCCGGAGGCATCACAGAACCCGTCGGGTTGTGAGGCGTGTTGACGAATACCACTCGCGTGCTGGCATCCACGGCCGCCAGCACGCCATCCGCGGTCTGCGCAAAACCCTGCGCGCGATCCAGCGCGTACTCACGCACCCCGAGCCCCCAGGCGCGCGCCAGCACCGGCACCGCGGGGTACACGGGCGCGGGAATGAGGATGGACGCGCCGGGCTCGGCGAACAGGCACGTGAGCGCCATGATCGCTTCGGACGCGCCGGTCATCATGAGCACATCGTCAGGCTCGACCCCGTGCAGTGCAGCGACCCGCTCGCGCAGTAGTTTGCTGCCCTGGGGTGGTGCGTAGGACAGCGTGACGTCGCCGAGCGCTTCGGTGCCCCCACCTCCCCGGTTGCCATCCTTGTCATCGCCAAGGGCCATGAGCTCCGCAAGGGTCCACAGCGGACCGGTGCTCGAGGCGATATTGAAGCGAATGGGCGGCGTCGCGAATTCGTGGGCCATGAGCCAGGCGTCGAGCTTGAATGGAGGGACTTTCATGGCGTTATGATCCTGCGCATGCCGCGCGATCTCAATGCCGCCTCGAAGGGATGAGCGTGCGGGCGTATCTTGACTCCGCTGAATCCGAGGTAACCGCAGTGGCAGCGAATATTCCCGGTGCCGGGGAATGGGCCGGATACGAGGACGACCTCGATGCGCGGTATGCGCACGGCTTCTGGTCTGGAAAGTCGCTGGATGACATGCAGCCGCACTTTTCCAATGGCCGGTCGATCGAGCGCGGCAGCGAACTTCTCTTCATGCCTCGCCGCGCGTTCCAGTTCTACGTGTTCGCGTTCGCGCAGTACGTGATGTCGGACACCGCCATCGGCGACTCGGACGCAGCCAGTTGCTTCCTCAACTATCTCATCGGCCGCGAGAAGCGCGACCCCGGCAGTGTCGCCCAGATCTACGAGCGGCTCGAACCGACGCTCGAGTTCGTGGCGGCGAGCCAGGCGCGGTTCGATGCCAGCCACGACATCTACGGCGACTTCGCCGAAAAAGTCGAAGAGCTGAAGATGCTCTGCGGCACGACTCATTCGCAACGCAACCCGGAAGATCAAATGCTCGACCCAACGGATGACGCCTGATGGACCAACCTGACTACCAGACCATGCTCGAAGTCGCGATCGCGGAGGCGCGTCGCGGCCTCGAGGAAGGCGGCATCCCCATCGGCGCCGCGCTGTTTCACTCGAGCGGCAAGTTGTTAGGCTGCGGCCACAACCGGCGCGTGCAGGAAGGCGACCCTTCGGTGCACGGCGAGACCGACGCGTTTCGCAAGGCCGGGCGGCAGCGCCGCTATCGCGACACCATCATGGTCACCACGCTCGCGCCCTGCTGGTATTGCAGCGGCCTGGTGGTGCAGTTCCAGATCGGTACCGTCGTGGTGGGTGAGTCGCGCACCTTTCAGGGCGGCATCGACTGGCTGCGCGAGCGCGGCGTGAA
>DASQJS010000270.1:0-2525 GCA_035630995.1 Steroidobacteraceae bacterium
CGGTAGTTAGCCTGGAGAGCACCTCGCCGGTCTTGGTCACCTCGAAAAACGCCGGGTCCATGCGAATGACCCGCGCGTACACCGCGCTGCGCAGGTCCGCCACCACGCGCTCGCCTATCCAGTTCACGAGGTACATGCGCAGCGAGGCGAACGCGGCGAACACCGCGGCGGCCACCAGCAGCCACAGGAAATAGCGGTCGATGGCGGCGGCGTTCGCGGCGCTGAAGCCCTTGTCGATGACGTTCTTGAGCGCCTGCGGCAGCGCCAGCATGGCGGCGGCGGCCACGAGCAGCGCGAGAAACGCCACCAGCATGCGCCCGCGATATGGCGCGAGGAACGGCAGCAACGCCCGGAGCGGTTTTAGGGAGCTGCCTTTCGGGCGTTCACTGGTGCTCACGGAACTTGAGCTTTCCCAAGTTCAGTTCCCACCACATGCGGAAATCGCTCGCCAGGCTGTAGAACGGAAAGCGAAACGTCGCCGGCCGGTTGTGTTCGAACCGGAAATGGCCGAACCACGCGAAGGTGTAACCGCTGAGCAGCGCGCCTAGCAGGAACCACGGCTCTCTGGAGACGATGAGCGCCACGACGCAGATGACCGCACCCCAGGTGCCGATGTAGTGCAGCACACGCGACACCGGGTGACGGTGCTCCGTCAGGTAGTAGGCGTAGAACTCGCCGAAGCTGCGAAAACCCGAGTCCTTGGGTGTGGCGGCGCGTATGTCCATAGGTGGCCGACATCATCCAGTACTCTGTAGCCCTTCGGCAATCCCCGCGATGCAGGCGAGCAGCGATTCGAACAAATCACGGTCCTTCCGGCCGGTATCCCTCCATCGCCTTAGTAGATCGACCTGAAGCAGATTGACGGGATCCACGTATGGATTTCGCAGCTCGATGGATCTCTGCATGGTCTGGTCGCGGTCGAGCAGCATCCTGGTCTGCTTGATGGCCAGCACCTGCTCCACCACCAGGCCGAACTCCTGGCGTAGTTTGACGCCGAAATGCCGCTGGCGGCTTTCCGCGAGGTCTTCGTAGGCCGCGGCGATGTCGAGATCGGCGCGCGACAGCGAAGTCTCGAGGTCATCGATCAGGGTGGTGAAGAAATTCCACTCGTTGTACGCGGACTGCGCCGCGCCGAGCCCCACTTCTTCGACGGCCGTGCGCAACCCGGATCCGGCACCGAACCAGGCCGGCAGCATGTGGCGCGACTGCGTCCAGGCGAACACCCAGGGCACTGCTCGCAGCGCATCGAGGCCTTCCTTGCCCGGACGCTCGGCGGGCCGTGACCCGATCTGCATGCGCGCGATCACGTCTATGGGCGTCACCGCCTGGAACCAGGCATAGAAGTCCGCGTCGCCATGCACGAAGCCACGGTAGACCTGCCGGCTGACCACGGCCAGCCGCGCCGCGAACTGCAACTGTTCGGGCTTCGGCGCACTGCCGGCAACCGCGCCACCGAGGGACAGCGCGAGCGCGTTGAAGGCGCGCTCCATCGTGCGCATGGCGATGGGCTTCAGCCCATAACTCTGGTTGATGACCTCGCCCTGCTCGGTCAGGCGCAGCACCCCATTCACCGTTCCGGCCGGAGCCGTGCGCACCAGGGAATCGATGCGTGAACCACCGCGCGCGATGCTGCCGCCGCGCGCATGGAAAATGACATGGCGCTCATTGGCCGCGGCAAGCGCGGTGGAGAGATCCGCCTGCGCGCGGTACGCGGCGAAGCGCGAACTGCAGATGCCGCTCTCCTTGTTGGCGTCCGAATACCCGATGAGGACGCACTGCGTGCGGGCACGGGCATCGAGATGCCGGCGGTAGAGCGGGTCGCCTAACAAGGTTTTCATGACGTCGCCGCAGTGTTCCAGCGAATCGACGGACTCGAACAGCGGCGCGATGTCGACGGCGACCTCGCCGGAGACGCGGTCGTAGGCTTCCGCCCAACGCGCCAGCAACAGTGGGGCCAGCACGTCGTCGGCGTTTTGCGTGCCGCTGACCACGTAGTAGCCGATGGCGTCCCGCCCATAGCGATGCCGCGCCTGCAGGATGGCTTCGAACACACCGAGCGTGCGGCGACCGAGCGCGTCGAGTTCGATCTTGACGCCGGCATCGCGCTCGATGGCCTGCACCAGCAGGTCGTGCCGCTCGGCGGGCGTGCGCGTCATCCACTGCGGGTCATCGAGGCCCTGGCCGATGACGCGATGGTGGATCTCGGCGTGCTGGCGCAGATCGAGCGTGGCCAGGTGAAACCCGAAGGTTTCCACTCGGCGGATGAGGCGCTGCACGTTGCCCCAGCCGGCGTGAAATCCCTTGTTCGCCTTCAGGCTGGCCGTGATCAACTTGAGATCGCGCAGGAACTGCTGCGGACCTTCGTAACCATTTGGCCGGCGGTCGTAGGTGAGGCGCAGCCGTTCCGACACCTGCCCCAGGAACACGCGGTACGGCATGCGGTCGTGGCGCATCGGCGTGATGCCGAGCGCGCCGGGAATCAGAGTGGCGTACAACTCGATGCGCTGGCTGAGCTCCGGATTCAC
>DASQJS010000271.1:0-6026 GCA_035630995.1 Steroidobacteraceae bacterium
CAGCTACTGGCTGCTGCGTGAGCGCGACAAGAATCTCGGCATCGAAGATGCGGTGCGCGAGCTGCGTGCCGGCGTCGAGCAGCTGATCGACAGCATCGACTCCGCGATCGGCGGCGATGCCCGCACGCAGCACGACGCGACGTTCGCCGGCTTCGTGGCCGGTGGCGTGCCGGACAAACTGGCGCGCCGCGTCGCACGACTGACGTTACTCGAACCCGCGCTCGACATCGTGGCGCTGGCCCGTGCCGAACACATGCCGGTCGCCGACGTCGCCCGCGTGTATTTCGAGCTGGGCGTGCTGCTCGGCCTGGATTGGCTGCACGGTGAAATCGACCGTCTCGCGGTCGACGGCTCCTGGCAGGCCACGGCGCGCACCAACCTGCGCGATGCGGCCATGCGCGCGCATCGCGAACTCACCCACCAGGTGCTCAATACGCGCGGAGCGAAGCGTGTGGGTGAGCGCCTCGCGCGCTGGAGCGCGCAGCGCGCGGACGCGCTGACCAGCTGGAAGCGCACGCTCCAGGAGATGCGCGCGGTGGGCACCACTGATTTCGCCACACTCACCGTGGGTGTCGAGTCGGTGCGCGGTATGTCGAGCGGTTGAGGAATGCGCCTCGCGCTGGTGATCACCACGCATGAGCGCCCCGAGGCCCTGGCCGCCGTGTTCGACAGCGTCGGGCGCCAGCGCGTTCCGCCCGACGAAATCATCATCGCCGACGACGGGTCGGGCGCCGCCACGCAGCAATCCATAGCGGCCTTCGTATCGAGTTCCACCGTGCCGGTGCGCGTGGTCACACAACCGCACGAAGGGTTCCGCGCCGCGCGCCTGCGAAACCTGGGCAGCGCCGCTACATCATCGGACTACCTGGTGTTCATCGATGGCGACATGCTGCTGCATCCATTGTTCATCGCCGATCATCAACACCTGGCGCGCCCGCGGTTCTACACCCAGGGCGTGCGCGTGCACACCGATGCCTCCCTGACAAACGAGCTGATCGCAAAGCCTGCGGCGCTGCCCTCATTCTGGTCGGCCGGGCTCGGCGGCCTGCGCCGGCTCTATCTAGTCCGTTCGCCGGCGCTCGCCACGATGGCGCGGACGATCGCCAACGGCGTCGTCGCCATCAAGTCATGCAACCTGGGAATCTGGCGCGAGGACTTCGTGCGTGTGAATGGTTTCAATGAAGCGTTCGAGGGTTGGGGTCCCGAGGACAAGGAACTATGCGTCCGGCTCGAAAATGCCGGTGTCCAACGCCAGACGCTGATGTTCGGTGGCATCGCCTTGCACCTGCACCATGCACCGGCATCGCGCGCCGCGCTGCCCGCGAATCTGGCGAGGCTCGCCGAGACGCGCCGAGCGCGGCTGGTCCGATGCAACCGCGGCGTCGACGCGCATATCCGCAGTCGCGCCCAGGGCGCGCAAAACGAATGATCTGCGGCTAAGATTGCGCACCCCAATGTAGGAGCACGCATGCCCGGCAAATCCATTCCTGGAAAGTTGATACTCGTTCGACATGGCCAGAGCACCTGGAACGTCGAGAACCTGTTCACCGGCTGGCATGACGTCGACCTGTCGGATCTGGGACGCATCGAGGCGAAGTCGGCGGGCGCCGAAATCAGGAAGGCCGGCATCAGGCCCGACATCGTGTTCACCTCCGTGCTCAAGCGCGCCATCCGTACGATGTGGAGCGTGCTCGACGAAATGGACCTCATGTGGCTGCCGGTGGAACGCAGCTGGCGCCTCAACGAGCGCCACTACGGCGCGCTGCAGGGTCTCGACAAGGCCCAGACCGTGGAGAAGCACGGCGAGGCACAGGTGAAAATCTGGCGCCGCAGCTATGACATTCCGCCGCCGCCATTGGCGCTCGACGACAAACGCCACCCCATTTTCGATCGCCGTTATGCCAACGTGGATCCACGCGTGCTGCCGGCTTCGGAATCGCTCAAGGACACGCTCGCGCGCGTGCTGCCGTTCTGGAATGACCGCATCGTGGTGGAACTGCTGGCGGGCAAGAACGTGCTCGTGGTGGCGCACGGCAACTCCCTGCGCGCCGTGGTGAAGATGCTCGACAACGTGAGCGAAGCGGAGATCACCGAGCTCAACATCCCCACCGGCGTGCCGCTGGTGTACGAGCTCGACGCCGGTCTCAAGCCCATCAGGAGCGGCTATCTCGGCGATCCGGAGGCCATCAAGGCTGCCGCCGAGGCCGTGAAGAAGCAGACCGAGAAAAAGAAGTAGCTAGATCCAAAATCCGCGCGGAACGGCTTTACTGCGAAGGCAGATCCGTCCGCGCCACTGGCTTCGCGCTCCAGCCATCGTATTTCCCTTCCTTCTCTTTCGCCGCGTCCGTGAGCCGCCGGCTGAGTTCCTTCATGTCCGGCACCACCAGCAGCATCGACTTGTGCAGGTGCAGGGCGTAACGCAGATCACCGTTCTCGGGTTCATCCAGAACGTCCGTGTCGAATCCTTCGGTGCGAAATCGCGCGGCTAACGCTTCGGCCGACTCGAGCGCCGGAAACGCCAGGAAGAAATCCACGTCGTGCGGCTTGAAAGGGTCCGACCCGGACTTGCGCAATTGGTCGATCAACCGCTCATCCCACGAATCATTCTTGCGCGTGCGCAGCTTGTTGAGGTTCTGCCAGATGCGCCAGCCCGCGATGAGGCCGCCGACGACGGCGCTGACGTACATCCAGATGGCGGAATTCGACACGAGGATTACTCGTCTTCGGCGATGGTGACTTTGAGGCCCGACAACGCGGCTGTAATTTCCACCTGGCAGGACAGGCGCGAGTTCTCGCGGTAGTGCGACAGCTCGGTCAGCAAATCGCGCTCATCCGACATGGGAGCGGGAAGTTTACCGACCCACGCCGCATCGACGTAGACGTGGCAGGTGGCGCAGGAACACATGCCCCCGCAGATGGCCGCGACGCCGTAGTCCAGCTCGCGCAACACCTCCATCACTTTCAGACCCGGCTTGCACTCCACATCGTGGGAAACACCGTCCCGATCAATCACCTGCAGCGTCGCCATTCCTTTTCCCGAAACCTGAAGATTCGCGCAAATTCGCGGCGCTAGTGTGCCGAGGTTGCGCGTCGGGCGCCAGTGAAAGCAGGCGCCGCAGGGCCGCGGATTCGATCTGCAGGTCGGTGGCGGGGACGTTGCGGCCAACCCGGCGCGCGCGGTACCAGAGATATGTCAGCAGCGTGAATACGTTGGTGAGCTCACCCAGCATCGCGGGCGTGGTGCCCACGTCAGTGAGCCCAGCCGCTTCCAGCAACAGTTCGCCATGCGGCATCGCGCGCGGGTAGTAGCCCATGATGCAGGCGAGATCGAACAGCGGATCACCCACCTGCGCGTATTCCCAGTCGATGAAATAAACGCGGTCCGCGGTCAGTACATTGCCGTGATGCAGGTCGCTGTGCACGATGGCCGGCGCGCGCCTTTCGAAGCCACTACGCGCCAGCGCTTCGGCGCCGCTGGCTAACAAGAACTGGAGTCGCCCGCCTTCGTTGGGGTCCCCGCGGACGATCAGGTCGGCATAAATGCGCGCCGTGGCCAACGGATCGAAGCGCGTCACCGGCGGCGGAGCCAGCGAGTGCAACGTGCGCAGGCGCTGGCCGAGTGAACGAAGGTCCCGCATGCGCGTGAAGTAGTGCGGCGTCCACAGTCGTCCGTCGACGTAATCGGTGATCAGGCAGGATCGGTCGGGCGCTGCGTAGACCACTTGCGGGGCGATGCCCGCATCCGCCGCCGCGGTGTGCAGCGCAAGCTCGCGATCGCGGTCGAGGCAGGGATCCGCAGCCGTGTACTCGTTGAGGCGAACGACGAAACGGCCGCGGCGCGTGCGCACCAGGTAGCTGTGATTGACCTTGCCGCCGCCGATCATCTCCTGTGAGAACGGTGGTTCACCGTCTTCACAGCCCGGCACGTGCTGCAGCAACTCCCCGGCGATCATGCCGGCACCGCCTGGATATGCAACCGGCGACGCCAGCCGACGAAGCCGGCGGTCGCAATGACGATGAACAATGCGTTGAGAAGCGCCAGCCAGGGCCGGTTGGTTGAATAAAAGAGGAACACGAGCACTCCGTCGATCGCTATCCAATAGAGCCAATTCTCGATCTTTGCGCGCGCCTGCAGCCAGACCGCGAGCAGACTGAACCACGTCGTCAATGAATCGAGCAACGGCCAGGCCGCACGCGTTTCGGCGGCAAGCCATTGCGCGCTCAGTATCGACAACAGTATCGCAACGAGCGCTGCCGCGAGGTGCCAGCGATGCGGCCACACGCCGACGGGTAGTTCGCCTTCCGTGCTGCTGCGCGTCCAGCTCCACCAGCCGTACACCGACATACCCACGAAGAACACCTGCAGCGCAGACTGCATCGGCAGCTTGCTCCAGCCGGCGACCACGGCGATGAGCGCCGAGCTGAACGCACCGACGATCCAGCACAGCCGATTGCGAAGCGCAGCCAGCACTACATAGGCAACGCCGGCGAGCGTGGCAAGGATCTCAAAGGTTTTGAGCACTTCGGGCGGCAAGATCTAACCGAGCGGGCCCAGGACCTTCATGACGAAAATGGCCTTGCCGTCACGTTCGAACGTGGGCTTGAGCTCTCGTGTGAGCGCTTCCATGACTTCTTCGTACTGGCCGAAGACCTGCGTACTCATGTCATTGGTCATGACCTTGAAACGGCCATCATTGTTCAGGCGCTCGATGAATCCCCGGATCGGCGGAATGTAGTCATCGTGAAGGGGATACAGGCTGATCTCGACGCCGATGTTCATCTGGTCTCCGTCAACGAAATGTGTACGTCACCGTCACGCCCGCATGACGCGGATCGCCCGCCTGCACGTAACGCGTCGGCGTGAAATCCGGCGGCTCGAGGCCGAAATAGAATCCACGCTGCGAATAGTACCTGTCGAACAGGTTTCTGACCCAAACTTCCGCGCGCCAGTGTTTCCCTGAGAGGCCCGCCTTCAGGTGCGTCAGCATGCGCGACGGTGCACGTTCATCGTGCGAATCGTCGAAGTAGAAATCGTCGAGCCCCGCGAAGTCGACGCGCACGAATGCGCCGCGTGCACCGCGATACTCCACGCCCAGGTCGTATTGATACTGCGGTGCGTGCGCCTGCTCGCGGCCGTCGAGATTGCGATCACCGAAGACGTAGTCGATGTAGCGTGTCTCGAGTAGTGCGGCGCGCAGGTCCAGCAACAAGGGGGAGACCGGCCGCCACTGCAGGGTCGCCTCAATGCCGTAATTCTCGCCCGCTGCGGCGTTATCGGTGTATTGGACGAAGGTCAGCGGGTCTCCGGGCACCAACTGCTCCCCGGTCTGCACCTGCTGGTCCTCGCGGCGCATATAGAAGAGCGCAATATCGCCGGCGAGCGTGGCGTCGGCGCTGGTCGCGCGGAATCCGACTTCGAGATTGTGCAGCACTTCCGAATCGAAGCTGCGGCGGTCGGCCGGAACCGCGTCGCCGATATTGAATCCCCCAGCCTTGTAGCCCCGCGCCAGCGTGACATACGCGGTGCTCTGATCGCCCAGGGCATGGCGCAGGCTGAGAGATCCCCCGAACATGGTCTCGTTGGGAGAGAAAGCCGCCTCATCCGAATCCCGGTAGTCAGCCCGCCGCTGTTCGGCGCGCGCACCGAAAGCCAGCACCGTCGATGTGCCCAGACGCCATTCGAGCTCACCGTAGCCGGCGAGATTCGTGGCGCGATAGTTGCTCGTGAATACCCGATCGCCGTCACCGTAAATCAAGTCGCGATAAACATCGTGCTGCCGCACGTCTTCGTCCGTGCGCAAGGCGTAGACACCCGCGAGCCAGGCAAACTCATCGCCGTTATCAACGGAAGCGCGCGACACAATTCGAAGGTCGGTGCTCAGGGTCGTGTGTTCGCGGTCGAACCGCTGGAAATAGTCGTACGGCGAGTTCGCGCCCCAGCTGATGTCGTTTCCCCAGTCGCCGTCGAATGAATAGACACTGCGCGAGGTTCCGAACGCTGAACGGCTCACGACGTCGAAAGATTC
>DASQJS010000272.1:0-6625 GCA_035630995.1 Steroidobacteraceae bacterium
GGTTTGCCTGGACTTCGTGGCGCCTGTTCAGCGGCATGTTCGGCCAGGGTGGCCACTTCGACCTCTGGCAGTTCATCGCCGCGATCTGCGCCACGTTCCTCGCGGTGTTCATGCTCAAGGCGCTGTTCTTCATCCAGCACCGCTTCGACGTCGAAGACATCGAGATCACACGCCAGGAGCAGCCGCGACTGTTCGAATTCATCGACCGGCTCGCCGACGAAGCCCGTGCGCCGCGTGCGCACAAGGTCTACCTCTCGGCCCGGGTCAATGCCGCTGTGTTCTACGACCTTTCACTGCTGAATCTCTTCATTCCTTCGAAGAAGAACCTCGAGATCGGCCTGGGGCTCGTCAACGTGGTCACGCTCGGCGAACTCAAGGCCGTGCTGGCACACGAATTCGGACATTTCGCGCAACGCTCCATGGCCGTCGGCCGCTGGGTTTACATCTCGCAGCAGATCGCCGGCCACATCGTGGCGCGCCGCGATGCGCTCGACAGACTGCTGCAGCAGCTGTCGCGCTTCGACCTGCGCGTCGCCTGGGTGGGGTGGATACTCTCCGTCATCGTCTGGTCGATCCGCTCGATGATGGACGTCCTGTTCCGCGGCGTGCTGCTGGCGCAGCGCGCGCTGTCGCGGCAGATGGAATTCCAGGCAGACCTGGTCGCCGTCTCACTGACCGGCAGCGATGCGCTGATCCACGCGCTGCACAAGCTCAGCGCGGCCGATGACGCCTGGGACAAGGCGTTGGAATTCGCCAATACCGAGGCCGGCGCCAAGCGCGGTATCACCGACCTGTTTGCCGTGCAGACGAGAATCATCGAGCGCATGCGCGAGATCCTCAACCAGCCGCTGTACGGCCAGGTGCCGCCGCTTCCCGAAACCGCGCGCGATTCTCACCGCGTGTTCAAGACGGAACTCGCGCAGCCGCCGCGCATGTGGGGCACGCACCCGCCGAGCTGGGATCGCGAACACAACGCCAAACAACGTTACGTTTCCGCGCCGGTGGACGAACGCAGCGCCTGGGAAGTGTTCCTGCATCCCCAGGCACTCAAGGAACAGATGTCGGCGCACGTCTACCGCAATGCGACGGTCGACCCGACGCCGATGGAGAAGACGTTTCAGAATCTCGAAAAACAATACGGCCGCGCCTTCCTGAATCGCGCGTATCGCGGCGTGTACCTGCATCGATCGCCAGTCCGATACGCCGGGACCGTGGACGCCTTGTATGGAGCGGCGATTGCGCCCGCCGATCTGGTGCGCGTTCTCGATTCGCTGTATCCCGAAGGTCTCGCGCTGAAGGTCGAGCGCCTGAATGAGAAGCTCGAGGAAAAACACGCGTTGATAGCGCTGCGCGACCAGGTTGCGCAGGCACCCGGTGGAATCATCCGCCACAACGGCACCGAGATTCGCCGTACCGAACTGCCGCGCGCCATCGCCAATCTCGAACGCGAGATCACCGCGGTGCGCGGCGAGATCGAGGCGCATGACAAGCTCTGTCGCAGCGCGCACCACGCGGCCGCGAAAACTCTCGAGAAAGGCTGGCCAGACTACCTGCGTTCGCTCGCCGCCATGCTGCACTACGCGGACCACACCGAAGCGAACCTGCGTGACGTGCAGGGATACGTGGCCAACATCTACAACGTGGTCACCGCCGACGGTCGCGTGAGCTCCAAGGAACTCACCCGGCTGCTCGAAGGCTGCCAGCAGCTCTACGCCGTGCTCAATACCGTTCACGGCCAGGCGAACGAGGTTTCGCTCGATCGCACACTGTTGCGGCGCCTGGAGGTGGAAAGCTGGGGAGCCCTGCTCGAGGAGTTCAAACTACCGCCGCCGAATCGCGAAAACATCGGCGAGTGGATCAACGTGATCGATGGCTGGATCGGCGCAGCGATCGCAGCCATGGCCAGGTTGCGCGTTGCGGCTCTCGAGCAGCTGCTGCTGGTCGAAGGCCAGGTGGCGAAATTCGCGCGCGAAAACCTGAAACCTGCGGACGCGCCGCCCGCCTCCGCCGTCCCGAAGCAATTCGCCACGCTGCTGCCCGGCAAGGAGCGTCCGCGCCAGAAACGTCTCGATTGGTGGGACCGCTTCCAGACCGCCGACGGCGTCGTCGCGACCATCGCGCGCTCGGCGGTCGCGCTGGGAATCGTCGGCAGCGTGATCGCCATCGGCGCGCACGTCGGCGCTTCGAGCATGACTATCTACAACGCACTGGCGGTGCCGGTACGCATCGAATACGGCGGCGAGCAGATCGACGTGCGGCCCAATCATCCGACGACGGTGACCGTGCCGGCGGGAGGCCACCTGGACGTGAGGGCGGTAACGCAATCCAGTGAGCTGATCGAAGAGTTCGAGGCGGACCTTCACGGCGCTAACGCCAGGTACATCTACAACGTTGCCGGCGCAGCGCCGCTTTATGAATGGACCGCGGTCTACACCCCGGAAGGCGCCGGAAACACGAACCCGGCCAGTGCACCCTCTGAAAGACAGCTCGGGACGCAGCGCTGGTCCACGACTGCGGTGGACCACGTGTTCGAAGTCCCGCCGGAACAAATCCAGACGAGCAGCAGCAGTGGCGCGACCTATCGCAACGTACTGTCCGCGGCGAGTGATGCCTCACCATGGCGCCAGGTCGAGATGACGACGAAACCGGAGGAGAAGTCGCAGCTCGTCATGACGCACGCGCGCTGGGACAACACCAGTTCGTTGAGGATGCTCGAGTGGCTGGATCTTGCTTCGAAGGAGCCGGAGTTCGGCGCGCTGTTCGCCGCGCGCCTGAAACACGAGCCGAAGGACGTGCTGCTGCTGCGCTACGAACAGGACAGCAGCGAAGGCGAGAAACACGACGCGGTGTGTGCGCGCCATCGCAAACTGGCGGAGACCCAGCCCGCCGAGGCCAACCTGCAGTACCTGCGCATTCGCTGCGTGAGCGACGAACAGGAAAAGAATTCGCAGTTTGCTTCGGCGCGGGAGAAATGGCCGGACAACCCATGGCTGTCGATGGCCGCCGGAATAACCCTGGCGGAGCGCGGCCACTATCTACAGGCGCAGCCCATGTACGACCTTGCGCGCAAACGGTTGCCTGCCATGCGCGGCTACCTGGCGCTCGACCATGCGCGGCTGCGTCGCCTGAATTCGGTGGACGGCAAGGTCGAGCTTGCCGACCTGGTCCCGAACTCCGATCGCCTGGGAATGTTCGTTGCAATCGAGACCGGCCACGACGTCGATGACACGCCGCTCGAGGCCTACGCCTGGCTGGCGCGCGGCACGCTCGACGTCGCCGTGCTCAATGCAAACAAGAACAAGGAAGGCCGTGAGCGCGTAATGCGGCTGGTGGCATCGTCCGACGGCGCCACGCGCGCGATGATCGACGATGCGCTGGCGCTGCCGCTCGACGAGAAGGACGATTTCGAAACGGCAATCGCCATGTACGCCGTCGCGGTCAAGGCACTGCGCGATCCGTCACGCCATGTGGCCCACCTGGAAAAGATGCTGGGGCCGGAAGGCAAGCCGTTGCTGGAATTCCTGGAGTTCCTGCGACGCGGTGGAGACCCGGTACAGGCGCGCACCATGTTGCCCGAGTTCGATCTGCAGCTACGCATGCACGCGCTGCACGCGGCGGTGATCATGCTGGACCACCGCGCGCCGGCGGATTGGCGCAAGGAAGCCTCGCGTGGATTGTTCGTCGGCGAACGCGGCTACCTGCGCAATCATTGAGGAGAAGGCATCGAGTTTCGCAACTCGCGCAGCCTTTGACGCCACGCGCGCGGCGACCCCCTGTTCGGGCCGCAGTATTCCGCTCGCCGGTCTCAGCCCTGACGCCGCGCGGGCAAATCAGCGTGGGTCCCCGACCTCGGCTTCACGCGGGTCGCAGCGCAACGTTCGACCCTGGCGATCACGTCCTTTCGCCGTTCACCCGAAAGCGGCATGCGCGGCATGCGGACGCGCTCGGAGCCACGCCCCATGATCTGCTCCGCCAGCTTGATGGACTGCACGAGGTCATGATCCGCGTCGAGGTGAAGCAGCGGCATGAACCAGCGATAAATCCGGCGCGCCTCCTCCCAGTCACCGCGATCCGCCGCCGCGACCATCGCCACCGATTCTCTTGGAAACGCACTCGTGAGTCCGGACACCCAGCCCGTGGCACCCAGCAGCAGCGCCTCGAGCGCGACGTCGTCCAGTCCCGCCATGAGCGTGAATCGGTCCCCAAAACGATTGATGATGTCGGTGAACCGGCGAGGATCTGGAGCGCTCTCCTTGAGCGCCACGATGTTGGAAAGGGGCGCCAGGCGCTCCAGTGTTTCGAGCTCGATGGAAACCCGATACGCGGGCGGATTGTTGTAGAGCATGATGGGCAACGAGGTTGCCTCGGCAATCGCGCGAAAGTGGGCGCACAACTCCTCGGGCGTCGGCACATAGACCATCGCCGGCAGGACCATGAGCGCGTCGATGCCGATCTTTTCGGCGTCGTGCACGAATTCGATGGCGCGATCCGTGCTGAGCTCCGACACGCCCGCCACCAGCGGCACGCGCTTGCCCACGGCTTCGACGGCGGCGCGCAGCGCGAAGCGCTTTTCTTCGGGTCGCAGCGAATTGTTCTCGCCCACGGTTCCCAGTAGGACGAGCCCGTCGACGCCGTCATCCACCAGCGCCGTCACCGTCTGGCGGCACGCGACGATATCCAGCGATAAATCGGCGGCAAACTGCGTAGTGGCGGCGGGATAAACGCCGTGCCATAGGGGCTTGGACAAGGGAAATCTCCACGTCTTTCAGGTTCGTATACGGTATATTATTTGTGATGCAGATTGCAAAGAACTGCTCGCCGCACGCTGCGGATTTTCCCAACGATCGCCTCTAGTCAACCGACGGGTTTTCACCCCCATCGGCGATGAATTGCGCCATGCGCCGTTCGAGGGCGGGCAGTGGCACCGCGCCGATGGCAAGAATGGCATCGTGAAACTTCCGCTGGTCGAACTTCGGACCGAGCGCCGTTTCCGCCTCGCGGCGATGCCGGCGAATCTGGAGCTCACCCAACTTGTATGCCACTGCCTGACCCGGCCAGGCAATGTAGCGGTCCACCTCGGTGGTGAGTTCATGTTCCGATAGCGCGATGTTGCTGCGCATGTAGTCGAGAGCCCGGGCACGCGTCCACCCGTAGTGATGAATGCCGGTATCCACCACCAGACGCACCGCCCTCCACATCTCGTAGGTGAGCTGCCCGAACTCCTCGTACGGCGTCTCATAGATGCCCATGACGTTGCCCAGCCATTCCATGTAGAGGCCCCAGCCCTCTCCATAACCCGAGAAATAGGTTTCGTTGCGAAACGTCGGACGCGCGGGCGCCTCCAGCGCCAGCGCCGCCTGGAAGCTGTGACCCGGCGTGCATTCGTGCAGCACCAGCGACGGCAGCGTGTACAGCGGACGAGCGCTCAGGTTGTAAGTGTTGAACATGCAGCTCTCGAGTCCTCCACGCCCTCCCGTGTAGATAGGTGCCAGCGCGTCCGGCACCGGCAGGATGCCGTGACGGAAGCGCGGGAGTGTGCCGATGGTTTCCTTGAGCTTGAGATCGGCCTTCTTGACGATGAAGGCTGCGTTCGCGAGCAGCTCGCGCGGTGTCCTGGCATAGAACTGTGGGTCGGTCCGCAGGAACACCATGAATTCGGGCAGCGTGCCCTTGAATCCGGCCTTGGCCATGGTGTCCATTTGCAGCGCCCTGATTCGCGCTACTTCTTCGAGCCCGATCTTGTGGATTTGCTCCGCCGTGAGATCGAGCGTGGTGAATTTCCGGATCATCGCCTGGTAGTAGGCGGCGCCGTCCGGCAACTTCGATGCAGCCAGTGTCTCGCGCGCCCGCACCAGGTATTCGGTGCGAATGAAGGCAAGCAGCTTCGTGTATGCCGGCACAGTGCTCCTGGCGATGGTCCCGCGCGCCTCCGTGCGCAACCGGTCTTGCTCGTCCGCGGGCATGGATGCCGGCATTCGCACGAAAGGCAGATAGAGTGGGTTTGTGTCATCCGCGGCGAGATAAGGTTCGATGGTCCTGTCGCGACCTTGAACGGACACCTTGGGAACGGTGTAACCACGCTTGAGACCCGCGCGCATGTTGACGATCTGTTCGTCGAAATAACGCGGCGCGTCGCGTAATCGCCCGAGGTAGCGGCGATATTCGTCCGCCGTCACGAATCCCTCGCGCGGCGTGAAGCTGGTCCAGAAGAAAGTATCCGCGTTGAATGGAGCCTCGTATGACTTGAAGCGGGCGTCGACCGCGAGCTCCTCGACTACGGCGCGAAATATCTCGCCGTTGAGACGCTCGGATGCGGACAACGTCGCGGGCTCGATCGCATCGAGCTGCGTGAGCACCGAGGTCCAGTACGCGAGGCGGGCTTTCTGCGTCGCCGCGTCGACTCGCGGCAAATGGTCGGCGGTAAAACCGCGCCCGACTTCGCCCGGGTGGCGCGCGAATTCCTGTTGCCGCCAATCCCATTCCGCGGTGTACAGCGCCCGCAATCGCTCGTCCGCACTCGAAGCGGACTGCGCCGCCGACGGGTGAGTCATCGACAGGCACGCCACCGACAGCAGCATGAACGCGATCATCCGGACGCGATTCGTCATGGGCACTCCACATCGAG
>DASQJS010000273.1:0-13536 GCA_035630995.1 Steroidobacteraceae bacterium
TGGGAGAATTCCGCTTGAGATTGATTGCGGCCGCATTGCTGGCCTTGTTAGCCGCGACGGCGCACGCCGCGCCGCCCGAGCCCACGAAAATCCTCGTCAATGGCGTCGAGCTGCATTACATCAGCGCCGGCACCGGCGAAGCGCTGATCCTGCTGCACGGCGGACAGGGTGACTATCGCTCGTGGGAGCCGCAGATCGCCGAGCTTTCGCGCTACTACCGCGTCATCTCTTACAGCCGCCGTTACAACTTTCCCAACCAGAACCCGCCGACGGCCACCGACTTTTCGGTGAATACGGAGGCCGCGGATCTCGCGGCGCTCATCAAGGCGCTGAAGCTGAAGCGCGTGAATCTCGTCGGCACGTCGATGGGCGCCGCGACCGCGCTGACGATGGCAGTCGAAAATCCGAGACTGGTTCGCAGCCTGGTGCTTGCCGAGCCGCCGCTGCTCGCGTGGGCGCGGCATTTTCCTGAAGGGCCCGCGCTGTACGACGATTTCATGAAGCGCATCCAGGACCCGGCACGCGAGGCTTTCGCTGCCGGCAATGACGAAGCGGCCATGAGGTTGTTCGTCGATGGCTTCGCCAAGCCCGGGAGGTTCGACGGTCTGCCGGCGGAGGCGCGGGCGGGCATCATGCAGAACGCGGGATTTTTCAGGATGATGTCGCGCAGTGAGAATCCGTACCCGGAGATCGACCGGCGAGCGCTGTGGTCGCTGCGTCTGCCGGTGCTCGTGATCACGGGCGAGAAGACCATCGAGATCCATCGGCGTATCGATGAAGAGTTGACCAAGGCAATCCCGCGCGCGCGGTCGGCCAGCATTCCCAATGCGGGGCATGGATCGCCGCGTGAGAATCCGAACGCATTTACGCAAGTGGTCAAGAACTTTCTGGAGACCAGCGGTAAATGAGAACCGGCTCCTCCGAAGACCTGGAGCGGGTTCGGCTCAACGACAAGCTTGTTGGGCAAACCAGGCGCCGGAAAATTCCTACATTTTGCTGAGAGCGACTCTTAGTGTCAGCGGCGCTAGAGTCCGCGACGACGGTCACGCAGGCATTTGCGATTAGCGATCAGCAAGGAATTGATGACCGAGGTTCGCCCTTCCGCACCGGTTTCACTGGCTACGTTTGCTCCTGCCTATATTGGCCCGCTGCTGCGTGAAGACGCCGTAGTGCTCCGATACGGCGCGGCCGTGGTCGTGGTGCTGCTGATTGCCGGTCTTCGCGCACTGCTCGCACCATTGCTAGGTACGCAGGCGCCGCTGTTGCCGTTCGTCCTGGGGATATATGCGGCCGCCTACTTCGGCGGACGCGGACCTGCGCTCCTGGCAAGCCTGCTCACGCCATTGCTGGCCACACTGTGGTTCACGAGCTGGCCGGATGACTCGCCGCCCACCCAGTGGATTGCACACGTAGTGTTCTTCGTGCTGATCGCGCTGCTCTCGAGTGAGCTCATGCATGAGTTGCAGAAGCGGTCGCGGACGGAGCGCGAAGCGCTGGCCATCGCCGCGAGCCACGCGCAGGCGCTGCGTGAAGCCGACCGCCGCAAGGACGAGTTCCTCGCCATGCTGGCGCATGAACTGCGCAATCCATTGGCGCCGATCCGCAATGTCGCCTACGTGCTCACCAAGGGCGCCGCCGATCCGGCCACGATGCGCCGCGCGGGACAGATGATCGAGCGGCAGGCCAGCCACCTCACGCACCTCATCGACGACCTGCTCGATGTCGCGCGCATCACGCGCGGCCGGGTGGTGCTCAAGCGTGAAACGACGAGCCTGGATTCCCTGGTCGAGTCGGCGATCGAGACCGTGCAGCCATTGTTGGATGCGCGCGTTCAGTCCGTGACGGTGCGGCGAACTGCGGAAAGCGTGTTCGTCGATGGTGACAGCGTCCGCCTCTGCCAGGTGCTTGCGAACCTTCTGACGAATGCGATCAAGTACTCGCCCGAACGCTCGCGCATCGAAATCGACATCGAGGGCACGGCGGTCGATGCGGTCATCAGCGTGCGCGATCCGGGCGTCGGCATCGACGCGCAACTGCTGCCGCTGCTGTTCGATCCATTCCTGCAGGGCGATCGCTCGCTCGACCGCTCGCAGGGCGGTCTTGGCGTGGGGCTCACGATCGTCAAACTATTGGTCGAAATGCACGGCGGCGGTGTGACGGCGCACAGTGCGGGCCTGGGCAAAGGCAGCGAGTTTCGCATCCGCCTGCCGCGGGTTTTCGCACCGATTCCAGCGGCCGCGGCGCCGGCGGGCGACGAGCATAAGGCCGTGCGTCCGCGCCGCGTGCTCGTCGTCGAGGACAACGCGGACTCGGCCGAATCCATGCGCGCGGTGTTGCGCACGGATCGTCATGAAGTGGAAGTCGTGTACGACGGTGCCGCGGGCCTGGCGAAGCTCGAAGATTTCCGTGCGGATATCGTGCTGCTCGATATCGGCTTGCCGCGCATGGACGGCTACATGGTGGCTCACGCCATCCGCGAGCGTTTCGCGCTGGCGGGGCGCCGGCCAAAACTGCTGGCGCTCACGGGCTACGGACGCGACGACGATCGCAATGCCGCTCTCAGGGCGGGCTTTGACGGACACCTGGCAAAACCCGTGGATCCGCGCCTTCTCCTGCAGATCGTGGCCGACGAGCCGCAGGCGTTGAATACGAGCCATTCGGGCCGATAGGCGCCCTCAATTCGCCGCGCCGCGCTGGGTGGCCACGCCGCCGACGAAGGTGGTGTCGACCGCACGATCGTCGGCCATCGTCATCTGCACGAACAAGGCGTCTTCGAGCGAAGCGCAATGTCTCATCCGGAATTCGATGAGCGGCGTGGACTTGAGGTTCAGCACGATCAGATCCGCTTCCATACCGGCAGCGATACTGCCGATCTTGTCGTCGAGGTACAGCGCCTGCGCGCCGCCGCGGGTCGCGAGATAGAACGCGAGCGCGGCGGACAAACTGCCGCCGCCGAGCTGCGCCACCTCATATGCCGCCCCCATGGTCTTGAGCATGGACAACGACGTTCCCGCGCCGACATCAGTTGCCAGGCCGACCCGCGCCGGCCGTGCGGGTAGTTTGGCATTGCGTAAATCGAAGAGTCCGCTGCCGAGGAACTGATTGGAGGTGGGGCAGTGTGCGATGGCGGTGCCGCTCTCGTGAACACGGGCGAGCTCCGGCTCAGTCAGCCAGATGCCGTGCCCATAGATGGCGCGTGGGCCTAACTGCCCGAAATGGTCGTAGATATCGAGATAACCGTTGCGCTCGGGAAACAGTTCCTTCGCCCATGCGACCTCGGCACGGTTTTCGGCAACGTGCGACTGCAGGTAGGTGCCGGGATGTTCCTTCCACAAAGCGCCGGCCAGCTCCATCTGCTGAGGAGTGCTGGTGGGGGCGAAGCGCGGCGTGATGGCGTATGAGGCGCGCCCTTGGCCGTGCCAGCGCTGAATCAGCGCCTTCGACTCATCGTATCCGCGCTGTGCGCTGTCACGCAGCGTCTCGGGCGCGTTGCGGTCCATGAGGCACTTGCCGGCGATCGTGCGCATGCCGCGTTTGCCCGCGGCGTCGAAAAATGCATCCACCGAGTGCGCATGCACGGTGCAGAACGTGGCCATGGTCGTGGTGCCATTGCGCAGGCACTCGTCGAGAAAAACGCCGGCGACGGCGCGGGCGTGCGCCGCGTCCGCGAACTGCTGTTCGGCGACGAAAGTGTATTTCGTGAGCCAGTCGAGCAGCTGCTCGCCGTAGGCGCCGATGATTTGCGTCTGCGGGTAGTGAACATGCGTGTCGATGAAGCCGGGCAGGATCAGGGAGTCCTGGCCGTACTCTTTTATATGTATACCCGGAGGCAGTTCGGGGCGGATGCGGTCGGCGGGCCCGAAATGCGTGATCCTGCCGTCGCGCATGGCGATCAACGCATCGCGCTCATAACGCAGCGTGGCTTCGACGCCTTCTACGAAGGGGTCGCCGGTGAATGTGAGCGCGGGTGCGCGGATGGCGTGGTGTCTGGCCGTGTCAGGCATTGCGGGCAGAGTCTGCCACACTGCCGGCGCCAGGCTCCGCCGGCGCATCACCTAACAGTTCGTCGAGCACACGCTCGACATCATCGGGATCCACGGGCTTGGTCAGGTGTTCATCGAACCCGGCGGCCTTGGCAGCCTGTTTGTCCTGCTCCTGACCCCAGCCGGTGAGCGCGATGAGCACGGCATTGCGTCCCCAGGCTTCGAGGCGCATGCGGCGCGCCACTTCGTGTCCGCTCATGCCCGGCATGCCGATGTCGATGATGGCCGCGCGTGGCCGGTCGCGTTCGCCGATCTCCAGCGCTTCTACGCCACCGAACGCAATGGAAACTTCGTAGCCCGAGAAGCGCAGCACCAGCGCCAGGGATTCCGCGGCGTCGCGATTGTCGTCGGCGACCAGGATGCGGCCGCGCCGCACGACGCTGGCATTCGCGGCGCCGTTGTTTTCTTCGCGTTGCATGGCGCTGGCGGGAGCGAGCACGCGGTGTGGCAGGTGGACGATGAATTCACTGCCGCGACCCAATCCTTCGCTGCGCGCCTCGACGCGACCACCGTGCAGCGCCACCAGTCCTTTGACCAGTGCGAGACCGATGCCAAGGCCTCCCTCGGCGCGATCGATGGCGGAGTTCACCTGCGAGAACATGGTGAACAGGCCCGGCAGCGATTCCTGCGTGAGGCCGATGCCGTTGTCGCGAATGGCGATGACCAGTTCCGCATTCTCGATGCGCGCCGACAACGCGATCTGTCCTTCCGGGTCCGTGTACTTGGCGGCGTTGGCCAACAGGTTGCCGATGACCTGCGACAGGCGCAGCGGATCAGCCTCGAGCTTGATGTTCTCCGGCGGCAGGCGCACGACGAGTTTGTGCTGCTTGGCGTCGAGCAGCGGGCGCGCGGTTTCCACGGCGATGCCGATCACGGATTTGAGGTCGACGTAGTCTTTCTTGAGTTCGAGCTGGCCTCGCGTGATGCGCGACACGTCGAGAAGGTCGTCGAGCAGCAGCGACATGCGCTGCACCTGGCGCGCAATGACTTCGCGGCCCCACTTGCGTTGCCGGTCATCCGCGGCGTCCGAATCGAGGATGCGCACCGCATTGCGAATGGGCGCGAGCGGATTGCGCAACTCGTGCGCGAGTGTGGCCAGGAACTCATCCTTGCGCCGGTCGGCCTCGAGCAGTGCGCGTTCGGTGTTCTTGAGGCGGCTGATGTCGAGGTTGATGCCGGCCCAGCGCTGCACGCGCCCGGTCGCATCGCGAATAGGCAGGCCCTGGGCAAGGATGGCGTGGTACCGGCCGTCGACACCTTTCATGCGGTGTTCGCGATACCAGTTGTTGCCGGTGCGCGCGCATTCTTTCCATGCCTCCGTGGTTTCTTCGACGTCGTCCGGATGCAGGATATCGCCCCAGCCGGAATTCGACGCCTGTTCCTGGGTCAGTCCGACCAGGCGCAACAGCGAATCGCTGGTGTAGATATTTCGGCCCTCGGCATCGCAGACCCACACGCCGTAGTTGATGGACTCGCCGATGGCCCGGTACAGCTTCTCGCTGGTCTCGAGCGCGCGCGCGTGCGACTGCACCTCGTCGAGCATCTTGTTGAACGCGTCGATGACCACGCCGACCTCGTCGTCGGTGGTCTTCTCCGCGCGAAACGAATAGTCGCGTTTTTCGATGATGGCCTGTGCGACCGTGGCCATGGACTCCATCGGCCGGGTGACCACCCGGTGCAGCCAGCTCGACGCGAGCAGGGCGGCGATGAGGCCGATGATCATCACCGCGCCGAGCACGTTCAGATACGCGCTCACGCGCCCCGACAGATCGTATTGCGCGCTCAGGTAGATAGTGCCCAGCACTTCGTTGCCCTGGACCACGGGCTTCATGACCAGCACGTGTTCGCCGTCGATGTGCAGGCTTCTGCCACCCGGCAGTTGCGGCCGGGTCGCCGGGGGACCCGGTTGATCGGCGCGCGCGTACTGGGCGAACACGCTGCCGTCGGCCGCGTAGAGCGCCGCCGCGCGAATGGAATCGCGTGCCTGCAGCGCGTCCAGGCTGCGCTTCGCGTATTCGCGGTCGTTGAACGAAAGCGCGGGTGTCACGCCCAGCGCGAGAATGGCCGCTTCCGTGCGCAGGTCTTCGGCCCAGGCGGCGCGGTTGTCGCGCAGGTCGGTGTACATGAGCGCAGCACCCGCGGAGGCGAGCGCGATTGCCGTGGTGACCAGCATCACCACCATGAGCTTGCCGGAGAGACTTCGGCGTGCATTCACCATGGAAAGCACCGAACGCCACGGACGGCGGCCGGCTTTGAAAACTTTACTATCCATCGAGGATCCCACGGGGACGCATCTTGCCTTCATATCGGAAATACGTTCCACTGCAATCGGCCTTGTCCTACAAAAACAACTCGGAGCTGTGCAGTTGCCGCACCGGCGTTTGAGCCGCACTCGAAACTTCCTGACGTGCGCCATCTTTCTGGTCGCCATCGCCGGCTTCTGTCCCTCGTTGGCGACATCCGCGCAGTACTCGGTCGAAGCCGTCAAGGCGGCCTATCTGTTTCGCTTCGCGCAGTACGTCGAATGGCCCGAAGCGACCTCCGATGCTCCATTCATCATCGCCGTCAGCGGCGCGGATGACGTCGCCGCACACCTCGAGCGCCTGTTGCCGGGCATGAACGTCAACGGCCGGCGGGCCGAGGTGCGTCGCGTGACGCGCGTGCAGGATCTCGAGGGCGTCCACATCCTGTTCATCGGCGCGAACACATTCGGTCGAACGCGCGCGCTCCGTACACGCGCCATCGAGAAGCCCATTCTCATCGTCACGGAAAGCGAGGACGGGATCGATGGTGGCGCCGTCATCAATTTCATCGAAGTGGATCGCAAGCTGCGTTTCGAAATTTCATTGAACGCGGCGGATCGCAGCGGCCTTCGAATCAATTCGGCCTTGCTTTCCGTGGCCGCGCGCGTCGAGCGCCGGCCGCAGGGAGCGCTCAATTGTCCCGACGGGAATGGGCGCCGACAGCGCCTCCATGGGTGCCGAATCAGGTTGGCCGGCGCAGGTTTCAGGAGAGGGGCGTGAAGGTCTTGTCGACGCGTATCTGTATTGCCCTGGTCGTGGCCGCCAGTTCGCCGGCCGGGGCACAGCTGGTGGCCAGCGCCAGCGATCCGCTGACCGAGCTTTCCCGCATGTCGCTCGAGCAACTTGCGAATGTCGAAGTCACTTCGGTGTCCAAGTCCGCACAGCCGCTCTCGAGCGCCGCGGCGTCCATCTACGTCATCACGCGCGAAGAAATCCTGCGGTCTGGGGTGCTCAGCATTCCCGAGGCGTTGCGCCTCGCGCCCAACCTGCAGATCACCCAGCTCACCTCGACCGAATATTCCAATGGCGCGCGCGGTTTCGCCGGCGCGCCCGACGTGCAGAACTTCTCCAACAAGATCCTCATCCTCATCGACGGCCGCAGCGTCTATTCACCGCTGTTCTCCGGCGTCGCCTACGACATGCTCGACGTGGTCATGGACGACATCGACCGCATCGAGTGCATTTCGGGGCCTGGCGCGACCCTGTGGGGCGCCAATGCCATGAACGGTGTCATCAACATCATCACGCGCAATGCCTCGGACACGCGCGGCACTCTCGTGCGGCTGGACGGCGGCCCCGAGGAACAGGCCGCGGCGCTGCGCTACGGTGGCGATGTGGGCGAAGACGCCGCATTCCGCGTCTACGCGAAGTACTTCGATCGCGGCGCCACCGAACTCGGGAACGGTGACGGTGCCGGGAACGACTGGAACAAGCTCCAGGCGGGCTTTCGCATGGACGGTGGATCCGGCCGGAACCACTTCACCGTCCAGGGCGACTATCAGACCGCCGATCAATCCTTCACCGGCACCCCCGACGTGCCGTTCTCCGGCGCAAATTTGTTAGGGCGGTGGGAACATTCGGGCGACCGCCTGAATACACGTGTCCAGGTGTTCTTCGATCGCGTCGATCGCGATCGGCCGCCGGACGGGCTGGCGTTCGACATCGACACCTACGATTTCGATCTGCAGCAAAGCGCCACCGTCGGCGCCCGGCACAACCTGGTCTGGGGACTGGGCCGGCGTTCCAACGACTACCACACGCAGAACAACAACCTCGCGTTCGTGCCCGACCACCGCACGCTCGAGCTCACGAACGTGTTCCTGCAGGACTCCATCACGCTCAACGAAGAGTTGAAGCTCACCGCCGGAATCAAGTTCGAGGACAACAGCTATTCGGACTGGAGCGTGTTGCCGGACCTGCGGCTTTCCTGGGCGCCGAATGACAAGACGCTGTTCTGGCTCGCCGGTTCGCGGGCCATTCGCGCGCCCACGCCGTTCGACACCGACGTGCAGGAGTTCGTCGGCGGGCAGCTCTTCGTGCTCGGCGATCCCGATTTCAAGACCGAAAAGGTAACGGCATACGAGCTCGGTTATCGCGGCAATCCGGACGCCAGGCTGTCGGTGTCGGCGAGTGTTTTCTACAACGAGTACGACGACCTGCGCACCATCGAGGTGACGCCGGTCGTTTTCCTGCCGCTGCGCTGGGGCAATTTGATGGAAGGCAGCGCCTATGGCTTCGAAGCCTGGGCTGACATTCAGCTCAACTCGTGGTGGCGCATTTCGCCGGGCGTGCGCACCTTGCACAAGCGCCTGGAGTTCAGCGAGGGCGCGTCGCAGATCGTGGGCGTGCGCCAGGCGGGCAACGACCCGTCCTCACGCTACTACCTCAAGTCCTCGATGGACCTGCGGCGTTTCACCTTCGACGTGATGGTTCGCAAGGTCAGCGAACTTCCGGATCCGGCGCTCGACGACTACACCGAACTGAATGCGCGCGTCGCATGGCGAGCGACCGAGAAGCTCGAGCTCGCTGTCAAGGGGTTCAATCTACTTAACGAAACACACCTCGAGTACCCGGATCCCGCGGGCCAGGCGATCCGCCGCAGCGTCATGGCGGAGCTGCGCTACAACTACTGACCGAATTGGGACTTGGCTCACACGCATTCGCGGCGGCCGGGCGTTCACGTCGGTCGCCGGCTCATAGAATGATTGGCAGATGTCAGCACCAATGCAGCAACGGCGCGCCACGGATGATCGGCGCCGTTCGGTTTTCCACGCCCTGTGGCACGGCAACTTCGCCCGCAGGCGGCATGCCCCACGTCGACGCGACGAGCGACATGTCGTCAGCACGGACTGGTTTCAAGCCCAATGGCTCGCCGTTGGCTTTGGCATCCTTCTGCTGTGCGCTGCCGACGCACTGCTGACGCTGACACTCATTTCCCACGGCGCGGTCGAGATCAATCCGTTGATGGACCCGCTGGTGAGGGGATCTGGCCATAGTTTTGGCTACTGGAAGACCGGGCTCACCTCGATGGGTGTGCTGGTGCTCACGCTGCTGGCTCGTGTTCGTTTCTGGGGCAGAACGGTCGGAACGATCCTTTATGTGGTTCTTGGGGCATACGCGGTCCTCGTCGCTTACGAGGTATTCCTTTTACGTAACATTCCCCTAGATTAGGTACTGGTCGCCTTTCGGGCAGGGGCGCCTTCGGCTACCATACCGCCCCCTCCATAGCTCCAGGACCTTGAGTCCACAGGATTTTTTCTCGTATGGCCCCAAGCCTTCGCGAGCTTTCGGCTTCCACGCCGCTGTCTGGCGGCAACGCTCCTTACGTCGAAGCTCTTTATGAGCAGTTCCTCTCCGATCCGCACAGTGTCGATCCGGCATGGCGTGATTACTTTCAGCGTCTCCAGGATGGCCTGAAGCAACGCGATGGCGCGGGAGCTGAACAGATTCACTCCACCGTGCAGGCCGGCATCGTGCAGCGCGCGGGCAAACCGCGCGTGGCCGCGGGCGGCTCAGGCACGCTGAGTGCCGATGCCGCCGCCAAGCAAGGCTCGGTGTCGCGGCTGGTACAGATCTACGCCAACCGCGGCCACCTCATCGCCAACCTCGATCCTCTGGGGCTCGAAAAACGCGAGCGTCCCCGAGTGCTCGAGCTCGGGTATTTCGGGCTGACGGATGCCGACCTCGACACCGAGTTTCTTACCGGTTCGCGCCCCAATGAGCTGGCGCCCAGGCTCAAGCTGCGCGAGATCATCGCGCAACTCGAACACGCGTACTGCGGCACCATCGGCGCCGAGTTCGCGCACGTGTCGAACACCGAAGAGCGACTGTGGCTGCAGGACCAGTACCTGGTCGGGCGGCTGCGCGGCAAACTCAATGTCGACGAGCAGAAAAACATTCTCTGGCAGCTCTCGGCGGCCGAAGGCCTCGAGCGTTATCTGCACACCAAGTACGTCGGCCAGAAGCGTTTCTCGCTCGAAGGCGGCGACTCTCTCGTTCCGCTCATGGACGATCTCATCCAGCGTGGCGGCGAACAGGGCGTCGAAGAGTGCGTGATCGGCATGGCCCATCGTGGCCGCCTCAACGCGCTGGTGAACCTGCTCGGCAAGTCGCCCTCGGTGCTGTTCAACGAATTCGAAGGCAAGTACGACACCGCGCACATGCACGGCTCGGGTGACGTGAAGTACCACAAGGGCTTCTCGTCGGATCTGCGCACGCCCGGCGGCAATGTGCACGTGGCGCTGGCGTTCAATCCTTCGCACCTCGAGGTCGTGAATCCGGTCGTCGAAGGTTCGGTGCGCGCACGCCAGGAACGCCGCGGGGATTCCGCCGGCACCCGCGTGTTGCCGATCCTGGTTCACGGCGATGCGGCTTTCGCGGGCCAGGGCGTCGTCATGGAAACGCTGCAGCTGTCGCAGGCGCGCGCGTTCTTCACCGGTGGCAGCGTCCACATCATCATCAACAACCAGGTTGGCTTCACCACGTCGGATCCGCGCGATGCGCGTTCGACGATGTATTGCTCGGACGTCGCCAAGATGCTCGAGACGCCGATCTTTCACGTGAACGGGGACGATCCCGAAGCGGTGGTGTTCGTGACACGCCTCGCGCTTGCGTATCGCCAGCGCTTCCACAAGGACGTGGTCATCGATCTCGTCTGTTACCGCCGCCATGGTCACAACGAGGCGGATGAGCCATCGGCCACGCAGCCGATGATGTACCAGATCATTCGCAAGCATCCGACGACGCGCAAGCTCTACGCCGACAAACTCGTGGCGCAGGGTGTCATCACCGACGGCGATGCGGCGGCAATGATCGAGTCATATCGGCAGGGCCTCGACGAAGGCCGGCCGCAGGCGCGCGCCTCGCTCGGCATGATCGGCAACAAGTACACGGTCGACTGGAGCAAGTACCTCGGCAACGACTGGACCGAGCGCGTGAAGGGTGGCGGCAACATGGCGCGCCTCAAGTCGCTCGGCGAACGCATCGTGAAGTTCCCGGAGAATTTCTCGCTGCATCCGCGCGTGGCGCAGGTCATGGCCAACCGCGTGAAGATGCTCGCCGGCGACCTGCCGCTCGACTGGGGCTTTGCCGAGACGATGGCCTACGCCAGCATTCTCGAAGAGGGAAATTCCATCCGCTTCACCGGGCAGGACGCCGGTCGCGGTACGTTCTTCCATCGCCACGCCGTGCTGCACGATCAGGCCACGGGCGCGCGTTACATTCCGCTGCAGCACATCGCCGAGCGTCAGCCTTCGTTCCAGATCATCGACTCGGTGTTGTCGGAAGAGGCCGTGCTCGGATTCGAATACGGTTACTCCACCACCGATCCGTCGGCGCTGGTCATCTGGGAGGGGCAGTTCGGCGATTTCGTCAACGGCGCCCAGGTCATCATCGATCAGTTCATCAGCTCGGGTGAAGCCAAGTGGGGCCGCCTCTGCGGTCTCACACTGTTCCTGCCGCATGGCTACGAAGGCCAGGGGCCGGAGCATTCCTCCGCGCGTCTCGAGCGGTTCCTGCAGCTCTGCGCCGAGAACAACATGCAGGTGTGCGTGCCTTCGACGCCGGCGCAGATGTATCACATGATCCGCCGGCAGATCCTGCGCAGCTTGCGCAAGCCGCTCATCGTCATGACGCCGAAGAGCCTGCTGCGTCACGAGCTGTCGGTGTCTTCGCTCGAAGACCTGGCCAATGGCGAGTTCGCCACGGTCATCGACGAAATCGACAAGGTGACTCCTGCCAATGTGCGCCGCGTCGTGCTGTCGTCAGGGAAGGTTTACTTCGACCTGCTGAAGGCGCGCCGCGCTTCCAACAATTCTGAAGTGGCGCTGGTGCGCGTCGAACAGCTCTATCCATTCCCGGTGCCGGAAATGGAAGCGGTGCTCGCGAAATATCCCAACGCTCGCGAAGTGGTGTGGTGCCAGGAAGAGCCGCAGAACCAGGGCGCGTGGTACCAGATCCGCCACCGCCTGGCCACGCTCGTCGGCAAGCGCGAACTGCTGTACGCAGGCCGTGCACCGGCCGCTGCGCCGTCCACCGGCATCACCAAGATCCACGAAGCCGAACAGCGCGGGCTCATCGAAGCCGCGTTGACTGCCACCAACAAGGAAGACGGGGCGCGCGAAACCAAGCGCCTGATGTCGACACCGGCTCCGGCCGCTGCCGCCACCTCCCGTTAAGAGAACGAGCAAGGGAAGTCCATGTCCATCGAAATCAAGGTTCCGCAATTGCCCGAGTCGGTCGCCGACGCGACGCTGGTCACCTGGCACAAGCAGGTTGGCCAGGCCGTTACGCGTGACGAGAATCTCGCCGATCTCGAGACCGACAAGGTGGTGCTCGAGGTTCCGGCGCCGGTAAGCGGCGTGATCAAGGAACTGCGCATCGTCGCCGGCACTTCGGTGACCAGCGGACAGGTGCTCGCGGTTCTCGAAGAAGGTGGCGTGGCCACTGCAGCGCCTGCCAAGGCCGCCGCAGCCTCGGCTCCCGCCGCGGCCAAGGCTGCGCCCGTGGCGACGCCCGCGGCCGCGAACGACAACGGCAAACTCGCGCCGTCGGTGCGCCGCATGGTCGAAGAGAAGCAGTTGGACCCGTCGAAGATTCCCGCCACGGGCCGTGATGGTCGCATCACCAAGGGTGATGTCGTGGAATATCTGGACAAGCCTGCCGCCAAAGCGACGGGCGGCGACAAACCAGCCGCCAAGCCCGCTGCTCCGGCCGCCACCGCGGGCGCCGCCGGCAGACAGGACCAGCGCGTGCCGATGACGCGTCTGCGCGCGCGCATCGCCGAGCGCCTGCTCGAAGCGCAGCACTCGCAGGCTCAGCTCACCACGTTCAACGAGATCGACCTCAAGGCCGTGATGGACTTGCGGGCGAAATACAAGGATGGCTTCGAGAAGAAGCATGGTGTGAAGCTGGGCTTCATGTCCTTCTTCGTGAAGGCTGCGGTCGAGGCACTCAAGAGATTCCCGACCGTCAATGCCTCGATCGAAGGCAGTGACATCGTGTACCACGAGTACTACGACATCGGCGTCGCGGTCTCCACCGAGAAGGGGCTCATGGTTCCCGTGCTGCGCGACGTGGATCTGCAGGGCTACGCCGACATCGAGAAGAACATCGGCGCGTTCGCCACGCGCGCTCGTGATGGCAAGATCACCATCGAAGAGCTCACCGGCGGCACGTTCTCCATCACCAAC
>DASQJS010000274.1:0-12104 GCA_035630995.1 Steroidobacteraceae bacterium
CTTCTCTTCGGGCGCCTTGTCGATCTGGTCGTACGCCATGTACGAGCCACCGTGCGTCTCCGCCATCACCTTGGTGAGCGCAGCCGTCAGCGTCGTCTTGCCATGGTCGACGTGGCCAATGGTGCCGACGTTGACGTGCGGTTTATTGCGTTCGAACTTTTCTTTTGACACGGAGATAACCTCTGAAACCTATTGCCTAAACTCAAGACTCAAGACACCCAAGCGGAACTGGTGCTCACGAGCGGGATCGAACCGCTGACCTCGTCCTTACCAAGGACGTGCTCTACCAACTGAGCTACGTGAGCTTCCTGGAGCGGGTGGCGGGAATCGAACCCGCGTCATCAGCTTGGAAGGCTGAGGTTCTACCATTGAACTACACCCGCCGATGACGCTTAAGGCTCACGCCTCAAAAACATTAACCCGCGAAAATCCACCGACTATCTACCCCTCGAACTTCGTCCTTCCTTCCCACCCAAAATGAATGGTGGAGGGGGAAGGATTCGAACCTTCGAAGGCGTAAGCCGGCAGATTTACAGTCTGCTCCCGTTGGCCGCTTGGGTACCCCTCCCGGGAAAAACGAGCCGCGTATTCTCGTTTCGACCCTCCGGAGTGTCAACGGCATTGGCGCGTATTTTGCTAAGGAATTAAGTCCCGGCACCCATCTCCGCACCCCGCCCGTTCGGCGGCACTCATCTATATAGGGGAAGGTGCTGGTATCAAGGCCCAGCCGGGGCCCCGCTTGCGAAGGATCGCAGCCTGCCGAGCTGAATTCCCATGACCTGGTCCACCAGCGGCGCCAGTTTGGCCGAATCCATCGCCAGGACTCCGGCGATCCGATAAGTCATGTTGATCCGGGTTCCGGGTCCATCCGGCGCCAGGTTGAAACTGAGGACGCCGCTAACGGCCATGTCCTGCAGTGGACCCAGTGCCCCGTCCAACCTGAGCAACTTCCCTGGTTGGGCAAAGATCACCCGTGCGTGTTGCACCGAACCACCGTCGGCGAGCTTCTCGCAAAAGCAGCCTCCGGCCTTGGCTTCGAGCTTCAGGTTTCGGGCGGAACCGGACCAGGTGTGTTTGGGATCCCACCAGTCCGCCACCCTGATCAGCTGCCGGTAGACCGCTGCCGGATTGGCATCCGCCATGACGGTTGCCTCGATGACGAATCCGTTTTCCCGGGTCTCTTTCACGTCGGCATGGACCGGCGATGCGAGGCTAATGGCCAAGGTCACGATCGGGAGGAGGAAGCCGTTTTTCATGGGGACTCCGATCCCGCGAACGCGAGATTCGATAGTTCGGTAATTGCGGGACGGGGTAGCGCTTTGAACGCACCACCGGGTAAATCCTTGGGTAATTCAACGCTACCGTATCTCAGGCGGGTCAATCGACTGACGATGTAGCCCTCGTGTTCGAAGAGGCGGCGAACCTCGCGGTTACGTCCTTCGTGCAGGCAGACGCGAAGCCAGGTGTGGCTGCCTTCGACTGACTGAACGTGGATCTCATCGAAATTCGCCTCCCCATCCTCGAGCTCAACGCCCCGTCGCAGACGCTCGAGGACCTCGGCCGGGGGCGAGCCACGGAGCCGCACGAGGTACTCACGGCGAATCTCGCTCGAGGGGTGCATGAGCCGATGCGCCAGGTCGCCGTCGTTGGTGAACAGCAGCAGCCCCGAGGTATTCACGTCCAGCCGGCCAACGACGATCCAGCGACCGCTCGATGGCTCCGGCAGACGTTCGAAAACGGTGGGGCGGTTTTCCGGATCGGCGCGGGTGGTCACCTCGCCCACGGGCTTGTGATAGAGCAGCACCTCGACGGACTCGCGACGCCCGCCCAGATCGAGCGGCTTGCCATCGAGGCAGATCCGGTCGGCATCGGAAGCGCGGTCGCCCAGCACCGCAACGCGATCGTTGATGGTCACGCGGCCGGCGCGAATCCACTCTTCGATGCCGCGGCGCGAACCATGCCCGGCACCGGCCAAAAGCTTTTGAAGTCGCTCAGTCATGAGGGGCGGCAGCATAACCAACTGTTATATGGCTATTCCAAGCCCAGCCTCGTCTCCCCTCAGTGACCCGCCTACAGTCCCCGCACCATGCTCTACGACAACATCCTCGGCACAATCGGCCGCACTCCCATCGTTCGCATCAACCGGCTCGCACCGGCGGGCACGACGATGTACGTGAAGTGCGAATTCTTCAATCCGCTGTCGTCGGTCAAGGACCGCCTGGCGATCGCCATCATCGAAGACGCGGAGCGCAGCGGCACGCTGAAGCCCGGCCAGACGGTGGTGGAAGCCACTTCGGGCAACACGGGCATCGCGCTGGCCATGGTCTGCGCCGCCAAGGGTTACCCCTTCGTCGCCGTGATGGTGGAAACCTTCTCCATCGAGCGCCGCAAGATCATGCGCATGCTCGGCGCCAAGGTGATCCTCACGCCTGCCGCCGAACGCGGCCAGGGCATGGTGCGCAAGGCCGCAGAGCTCGCGGAGAAGCACGGCTGGTTCCTCGCGCGTCAGTTCGAAAATCCGGCCAATCCGGCTTACCACCGCAACACGACGGGGCCGGAAATCATCCAGGACTTCGTCGGCAAGCGTCTCGACAATTTCGTCACCGGCTGGGGCACGGGCGGAACGCTCACCGGCGTCGGTGAGGTGCTCAAGCTCACGCGCCCCGACGTCAAGGTAATCGTCAGCGAGCCCGAAGCCGCGCAGTTGTTAGGTGGCAAGCCATTCGCGCCGCACAAGATCCAGGGCTGGACGCCGGATTTCGTGCCGGCGGTGCTCAATCGGAATGTCGCCGATCGCATCGTGCCCGTGACCGACGTCGAAGCCATCGAGTCGGCTCGCGCGTTGGCACGCACCGAAGGCATCTTCGTCGGCATCTCGAGCGGCGCCACGTTCGCCGCGGCGCTCAAGGTGGCACGCGAAGCCGGCCCGGGTTCGGTCACGCTGGCCATGCTGCCCGACACGGGCGAGCGTTATCTATCTACCGCGCTGTTCGAGGGAATCTCAGACGGCGGCGATCCAGAGCCATGAGTGGACAACCGCGCGAAAAATTCGGTCATGCCGACTCGAAAGAGATGAATCGCGCGGTTGCTGCCGAGCTTGCCGAGGTGAGCTTGGGTCCCGCCACAAAGTTCGCCGCACTGCCCGACCCCTTCCGTTTCTGGCGCGGCGGCGCGCTGTCGGAAGGCAGGGTGGCCTACGAGACCTGGGGTTCGCTGAATGCGGCGCGCGACAACGCGGTGCTGTTGTTCACGGGGCTCTCGCCGTCGGCGCATGCGGCGTCTTCGCCGGAGGATCCATCTTCCGGCTGGTGGGAAAAGATGGTCGGCCCCGACAAGGCCATCGATACCAATCGATACTTCGTGGTCTGCGTCAATTCGCTGGGCAGCTGCTTCGGCTCCTCGGGGCCTGCGTCAATCGATCCGGCCACTGGACTCGCCTACCGTCTGGATTTCCCGGACCTTTCCATCGAAGACATCGCGCGCGGCGGCTACGAAACCATCCGTTCGCTGGGCATCGACAGGTTGTCCGCCGTAGTGGGTGCTTCGCTCGGCGGCATGGCGGTGCTGGCCTTTGCGGTGCAATTCGCCGGTGTGGCGCGCCGGGTCATCAGCATCTCCGGCAGCCCCGCGGCCATGCCCTTCGCCATCGCACTGCGCTCCACTCAGCGCGACGCCATCCTCACGGATCCGGATTGGCAGGATGGCCAGTACACAGGCGACGTGCGCCCCATCACGGGCATGCGGTTGGCACGCAAGCTGGGCACCCTCACCTACCGCTCAGCCGCGGAGTGGAAGCACCGCTTCGGCCGGCGTCCGGCTTCCGATCGCCGCTACGAAACGCTGTCACCGGGTCGCGCGCATTTTCCGGCTGAGTTCGCGGTGCAGGACTATCTGAACGCGCAGGCCGACAAATTCGTCTCGGTGTTCGATCCCAACTGCTATCTCTACCTGTCGCGCGCCATCGATCGCTTCGATCTGTCGGCGCATGGCGGCACGCCCGTGGCCGCGCTGAAACGCGCCGCGGCGGAACGCGCGCTAATCATTGGCGTGGAGTCCGACATTCTCTTCACCATCAACGAGCAGAACGCCCTTGCCGAGGCGTTCACCAATGCGGGCACCGCCACGGATTTCGTGCCGCTTGCCTCGCTCGAGGGCCACGACGCCTTCCTCGTGGATATCGAGCCGTTTGCCGCGGCCATCGGAAAATTCCTGGGCGAATAATCGCGTGTAACGCGAACTTCGCGCGCCGTTAACGAGCGTGCAAGACCGGTTCCTCAAGCTGCGCCTGAAAAACAGGAATCAGCAAAGGAACTGTCATGAAACATTCAAATCTCGCCGAACGCCTCGAGGAATTCGTCGCTGCTCTCAGCGTCATCGATCAGCCGGAGCCGGACACAAACACGACTCGAATTCTCGCCGGCGTAGCCAGGCCCGCGAAACAGGCACCGCGGCGCCTCTCCCTGACTGCAAGGCACATCCAGATCCGCGACCAGGGCCTGCGCCCGTTCCGCGTGTCCTAACTACCTGGCGCGGGCGCCGAGAGGATCGGCGGCAGCGGGCAATGCAGCACCGAACAGACGGTGCGCAGCAGCTCGCCTTCTTCCACCGAGAGCTTCTGGTCGTGCGCGATGCAGCGCACGAGCCCCTCGATGAGCACTTTCTTGGCGAATGGCCGAAGGTTGGCCAGGCGCGCCAGCGAATCGGCCAGCGCTTTCGGCCATCGTGCGATCTGCTCGTAGGCTGGCCGATGTTCGGGCAGCACCACCGAGATACCCGCCTCGTAGGCGCGGCGTGCGCGCGCATCGTCGCCCGTGCCTTGCGCGGCCAGGATGGCGAACAAGGCGTGGATCGCCGGGATCTCCTGCATGAGCGACTCGCTGCCGTGCATCGGGCCGGCCTCGAGATCATCGAGGTTCGATGCCAGCAGCAAGGTGAGGCAGCACTCGAACACGTCGATGCGCGCATCGGCGTTCGCTAGCTGCGCCACGACGTCGCGCAGCCGCTGCCGTTCGGTCAGCGACAGGCGCCGCAGGGCCGGAAAAAGCTGCTGCACCGCTGGCAGGCGCAGCGCCGGCGCCAGTGAGTCGGCGAGTGTCTGCATGCCAAAGACCCGTGCGGTGAACTCAGGCCCGTACACGGCTTCGAGGATGCGCCGCTGCTCGGCCTGAACTTCGGGAATCCTGCTGGCCAGCACCACCAGCATCAGCGCGCGCGCGTGATCGGCGGAGTCGACGAAATCGCGCAGCGCTTCGGGAATGGCAACACGCGCGTTCTCGGCGTACCGCACATTTTCATTGGCGATGGTGCCGGCCAGCGCCGCGATGTCGTGCGCCGCGTGGCCGCGAATGCTGCGGTCGCCCGCCGGCGTGAATGCACTCGCGCTCGACTCATGACGCTGCGACTGAGGTGTGCGGGTGGCATCTTCGGCGCGTTGCCGCTCCGAGTCGCGCGCGGCATCGGCCGCGAGCTTCGGCAACTCGCTGGCGCGAAATGACGGATCCAGTGCCTTCAGCCGCTCTTCGAGCGGAGGATGAGTGGAGAACAAACGTGGAAGTCCCGCGGCGAACAACATGTGCGCCACTTCTTCGGCTTCCGGCGTGACCAGGCGCGAGCCGGCACCCGCGCCCGCTATCTTCAGCAGCGCGCCGGTCAAGCCCACCGGGTTGCGCGTGAACTGGACGGCCGATGCATCGGCAAGGCGCTCCCGGTGCCGGGAGACCGCCGCCTGCAACAGGCGCCCGAAGAACACGCCGATGTAGCCCAGCACCATCGCCGCCAGGGCCGCGATCATGAGCGCGCCCGCACCATCCTTGCGGCTCCGGCCGCCAGAGCCGGGCGAGCTCTGCAGCACGACGCGCGCCACGATAGCCACCGCCAGGAGCCCGAAAGTCCAGCCTAACAAGCGAACGTTGAGGCGCATGTCGCCGTTGAGGATGTGGCTGAATTCGTGCGCGATCACGCCCTGCAATTCATCACGCTTGAGGCGCGTGGCGGCGCCACGCGTCACGGCGATGGCGGCATCGGCGGGTGAATTGCCCGCCGCAAAGGCATTGATACCGTCTTCGTGCTCGAGCACGTACACCTCGGGCATGGTCACACCCGAGGCGATGGACATCTCTTCGACGACGTTGTGCACGCGCTTCAACGCAATGTCGCCTGTGCCTCGCTCGATTCGCGTGCCGCCGAGCGAACGCGCGACCACACCGCCGCCGGCGCGCAACGAGAGGGTCTTGAACAAGCTGGCGCCGCAGATGATGCCCAGCACCACGATGCTGCTGCCGACCACCGCGTTCACCGGCGATGTACCGGGATCAGAAGAAGCGATGACGAAGGCGACCACCGCATCGACCGCGGCGACCACCAGGACTACAGAAATCAGGAACGCAACCAGGAGCCAGCGCGTCGTGCGACGCGCGGCTTCCTGGCGGGCGTAGAAATCCATTAGTTAGGTGAAGCTGACCTTCGGCGCCTCACGCGCCTCGGGCTTGGCGAGCTCGAGCAGCTGCGCGGTCGCGAAATTGAACATTCCGGCGATGATGCTGCCCGGGAACATCTCGACCTGGTTGTTGTAGCCCATGACGGCGTCGTTGTACGCCTGGCGGGCGAACGACACCTTGTTCTCCGTCGAGGTGAGCTCTTCGGAGAGCTGCATCATGTTCTGGTTGGCCTTGAGGTCGGGATAGGCCTCGGCGAGGGCGAATAACCTGCCGAGAGCGCCACCTAGCTGGCCTTCAGCGCCCGAAAGCGCGGTCATGGCGGCGGCATCACCCGGATTGGCGGCGGCGGCCTTGAGTCCGCTCATCGCCGTATTGCGCGCCTTGATGACGGCCTCGAGCGTTTCGCGTTCGTGCTTGATGTAACCCTTGACGGTCTCCACGAGGTTCGGGATGAGGTCGTAACGGCGTGTGAGCTGAACGTCGATTTGCGCGAAAGCATTCTTGTACCCGTTACGCGCGCCGACCAGGCGGTTGTAAAGCGCGACGACAAACCAGATCGCGACGACGACTAGCGCAAGCAAAATCCAACCCATGATGAAACTCCCTGATATGCGCCCGTGGCGCGCTCGAAATATGGGTGCGTCGACCCGTCATTGCAAGTATCTGGGCCATGTAGTGAGTTTTGCGCCTCACGCCGAAGGGCGGTCTCGTGTTGACGTGCCGGCATGTTCCCGCGCGGCATTACCTTGTTTGAACTGCTCGTCGTGCTGGTGGTTGTCGGCATCCTCGCTGCTGTTGCCCTGCCGGCCTATCGCCACCACACGCTGCGCGTGAATCGCACCGAGGCCATTACCGCGCTGCTGCAATTGCAAAGCGCCGAAGAGGCCTACTACCTTCGGCACGACACCTACACCGCCAGCGTCGAGGCAGCACCGCCGGCTGGCCTCGGCATTTCCGCCGCGAGCACGTCAGGCAAGTACGCACTTTCGGTGGCGCTCGCGGCCGATGGCCAGTCATACATCGCAACCGCCTCTCCCATGCCCGGTGGCGTACAGGGCGCAGATCAGGAGTGCCTCGCCTTTTCCATCGATGCTCGCGGGAGGCGCGCAGTAAGCGGAGCGGCAGGCGTCCAGCGATGCTGGAAGTAACAATGGTGTGTTCCGCATGCGATAGTCGCGCGCATGAAAAATCGCGCCGCGGTCGCCGCCTCACTGCTGTTGTCGTTCACGGGTCCGGGCCAGGCCGCGCCGGCCGAGCTCAAACTCGCCACGTGGAATCTCGAATGGTTCATGACTCAGGAAACGCTGCGGGCGTTGACGCCGGCGTGCTTGCCAGCGGATGCGCCACGCGATGGCGCGAAGCGGGCCGTGCCCTGCGACGTTGCCCACGAGCTCGCGAGAAGTGGCGAAGACATTGCGGCGCTGAAGCGGCACGCACGCAGGCTGAATGCAGACGTCATCGCATTGCAGGAAGTGGACGGCCCCGAGGCCGCGCGGCTGGTGTTCCCCGACTACCAGTTCTGTTTCTCAGGACGCATCGCGGTCCAGAACAATGGCTTCGCGATCCGTCGCGGCCTGCCGTTCCTCTGCGCACCCGACCTTGCCGATCTGTCGATGAATGACGACGTGCGCCGTGGTGTCGAACTGCGCCTGTTCCCTAACACACCGCAAGAGCTGCGGTTGCTCTCGGTACACCTGAAGTCGGGTTGTGCACGGGATTCGCTGGACTCCACGCGGCCAGGTTGCGGCGTATTGGCGCGCCAGGTGCCGGTGCTCGAGCGCTGGATCGACGCGCAGGCGGCCGATAAAAAGCCCTTCGCCGTGTTCGGGGACTTCAACCGGGACCTGCGGCGCGAACCTTCCGGGGTCTCGGTCTGGGCCGAAATCGATGACGCCAGCCCGCCCGAAGCAGATCTTGTCAACACGGCCGAGGGGCAGGTTTTTCAAAACTGCATGCCTTCGCAGACTTTCAGTGGCTACATCGACTACATCATCCTGGGCCGCCAGATGGCGCGGGGATTGGTGAAAGACTCCTTCGGACGTGAGCTTTTCCCGCCAAAAGACGCGCTGCGCCGCAAGCTGTCGGATCACTGCCCGGTATTCATCCGGCTTCGGGTGGCAGACGCCGTCCGCGGCGCGGGGTAAATCGAAGGGCGTGAATTTTTTGCCGAAACCTATTAAGTTCAGTTCGGTTCAAAGAAGCATCTCGCAAGGCAATAATCCCTGTAGGAGAGCCTGATGAGCAAAACAACGACGGCGGGGATTCAGTCTGTAGAGCGGCGGCTGCACACGAGGCACCGCGCGCGCACTACGGTCTACATCACCACGCCCCATGGCCGCAAAAAACTCTGCCGCGCCATCAACCTCTCGGCCACCGGTGTGTTCGTCGAGACCACCAACCTGGGGTTGCGCAAAGGTCAGCAGGTGGAACTCGCGTTCGCCATCAACCTCGGCGCCGTCACCAAGCTGCATCGCCGCACCGCGGTAGTTGCGCACGTGTCGCGCGGCGGCACCGGCCTCATGATGGACGCCTACACCGCCAGGTAGTTAGAACGTCTTTGTCTTTCAGTTTGATGGACGCCGGCGCTTCGCCGGCGTTTTTCGTTGTGGGGCGTGAGCCCCTGGAAATGGAGCCCCTGGAAATCCCCTGAAAATTCAGCCCTGAGAAAGATTTTCCCTGGGCACTGGCCCTAACAGACTGTCAAGTGCAACGGGCGGTGACGCCTCGAAGCTCTGCACGAAGTCCACGCCGAGCGCGGTCAACCAGTTGCTGTGATCACCACCCATCACGCGCTTCGCAACGGTCTGCAGCCCCATCACTTTCGCCGTCTGCACCAGGCCGACAACACGCGCCTGCGTGAGGCGGTGCTGCAAGGCGTTGGTGGTGAGCTCGGCGTCGATCTTGAGAAGGCGCACGGCCGAGTGATCCAGGATGGGCATGCCCGCGCCGACCACGTTGAAATCGTCGATGGCGACCGGGACACCGATTCGCCCGAATACATCGAGCGCCGGGATGACCTGGTCCGGATGCGTGAGGCACACACGTTCGGAAAACTCCACGCCGATGAGGCCCGGCGGCAAGGCCGCCTTTTGCAGGCAGCTTTCCACGAAGCTGATGAAATGCGGCTCGATCACCGCCGCATCGGAAAGGTTCACGGAAAACGTCGGCGGATCCTTTTTCCAGACGGTTGGGTTTCGGTGCAGCCACGCGATGAGCTCGCCGATCACACGGCGATCGATCATCGACGCCAGGCCGTGATTGGCGGCGGTCTGCATGACACGTTCGGGCGACTGTTCCTCGCCGTCGACCATGTGGCGCAGCAGGACTTCGAAACGGCGAATGCCTTCGGCTTTGCGCAGGCGCACGAGCTGCTGCACGCGCAGCACCACTTCCTGATTGCGAATCTGGGCGTATACCGCCTCGAGCGGCAGCGGCACGGGCGGCTTCGGCTTGGGCGGCTTGGCACGCGGCATCGCGTGCAGGGTCTGCGCAACTTCCGAGGCGATGTCGGCAAGAATCGTCGTCACCGCCGGCGTGAGGAATCGAGCCGCCGGATCTTCATCTTCCAGCGGCGAATCTTCGACGACCAGCAGGCAGATTCCCTGCAATGCGGAATGCAGATCGCGCAATGCCAGCATGACCGCGGTGCGTGTGCCCTCGCCGCGCAGAAAACGCGACTCGCGGGCCGCGCCGAGCACGAAGGCGTCCAGCGCATCGTTCAGCGCCTGGCGGAATTCAATGCCGAAATCGGTGGAGGTGCAGTGCAGGACTTCGCCGCGAGCGTCATACAACGCGATCGCGCGATAACGTGCGTGCGGCAGCGCCTGCTCGAGCGTGGCCACCCATTGCGGCGCAACTTCGATGACCTGCTCGTTGAGCACAGACGCACGAATAGTGGTCTGGCCCGTATCAGACGATGCAGAGGCCAATGTGGACTGACGTGGATCCATCTTCCCTGGATTTCTCGATGTGCGTTCCCGAAGCGAGGGTTACAGAATCCGGCCAATCTGAACGTGATCGGACTCGCGGTCCTGCCGCAAGTGTTAAAACGGCGGCCTGTCATTTGACATATCCCAGCGGCCGGCTACTCCTATCTAACTAGTGTCATCGGCCCGGAAAATGCCCCACCGCCTTGGCAGCCCCCATACCAGCCCCTACTTTGGGTGCTTTGCAGATCCGATCAACATCGTGCATATTCGATCACGAAGAACAATTCGCGCGGGCAGGACGCCCATCCCGGGGGATTACATGAAGAAGCGCATTTCGCGGCGGCAGTTCATCTCAACGAGCGCCGCGACTACCGCCGTTCTCGGAGCCGCGGCTCTTGAAGCCGGCCCGCTAGCGAGCTCGTCACCGGTCATTTCGACGCCAAACCCCGGAGCCGGTGCCTGGGTGCGCTGGCTCGATAGCACTGCCGCCACCGTGGCACAGGGCGTCACCTGGGGCACGCCTTGGCCGCGCGGCAAACAGCGGGAAACCAAAAACTTCGCACTGCGCGGCACTGACCAGAAGCTCCAGAGCCTGCAGAGCTGGCCGCTCGCGTACTGGCCCGACGGTTCGCTCAAGTGGACCGCACATGCGCTGCCGCCGCCTGAAGTGACCGGCAGTGGGCCGTTCGAAGTGGTTTCCCGACCCGGTGCCGCGAAACTCCCGGTCAGCGTGAGCGTGAAGGAAACCGACGGCGCCATCGAAGTCGACACCGGCAAGTTCGTGTGCCGCCTGGCGCGCACCGGCTCGAACCTCATCGACACCATTTCGCGCGGCGGACATGAGGCGTTGCGCGCGGGCAAACTGGTTTTGCTGCTCCAGGATCGCGCTGCGTCGTCCGGCGACGCGCAGGTGCGCCAGGAAAATTTCGAGAGCGCAATCGAGAAGGTGACCGTCGAGCAGCGCGGCCCCGTGCGCGCCGTCATCAAGGTCGAAGGCAGGCACTCGAATGGCACGCGCCAATGGCTGCCATTCACGCTGCGGCTGTATTTCTATGCGGGCGGCGAAAGCCTGCGTGTGCTCCACACCATCGTGTTCGATGGCGATGAGTCGAAAGACTTCATTCGCGGCATTGGTCTGCGCTTCTCCGCGCCGCTCACCGATGCGTTGCACGATCGTCACGTGCGCTTCGTCGGCGACCAGGGCCTGTTTGCCGAAGCCGTGCGCGGCCTCACCGGCCTGCGCCGCGATCCCGGCGCAGCGGCACGAAAAAACCAGATCGACGGAATCGCGGCGGGCGCCATCAGCCCTGTCGTCACCGAACGCCTGCAGTACATCCCCGCCTTCGGCGACTGGACTCTGCTGCAGCCGAACGCCAACTCATTCACGATCCGCAAGCGCACTGCCGACGGCCACGCCTGGCTCGATGCAGGCCAAGGACATCGTGCGAGCGGCCTTGGAGTTGTCGGTGGTCCGTCCGGCAGCATCGCCTTTGGCATCCGCAATTTCTGGCAGAGCCATCCCGCACAGCTCGACATACGCCACGCGCATGAGAACCAGGCCGAGGTGACGATGTGGGTGTGGGCGCCCGACGCCATCCCGATGGACCTGCGCTTCTATCACGACGGCCTCGGCCAGGACACGTACGAAAAACAGCTCAAGGGCGGCCTCGAGATCACTTACGAAGACTACGAGCCCGGCTTCGGCACACCCATGGGCGTCGCGCGCACCAGTGAGCTG
>DASQJS010000275.1:0-3750 GCA_035630995.1 Steroidobacteraceae bacterium
GCGGGGCGGGTTCGAGTCCGGCGACCGCCGACGTCTGCATCGACAGCGCCATCTCGAAGGCGTCGCTGATGGAGAGGGCCGGCAGCACGAGCGGCGGAGCATCGGCCGTGCGCAGCGTCAGCGTGTCACCCTCGAGCAAGCCGATCATCTGGCCGGGCATGGCGGGCAACAATGTAGCGGCGGAGTAGATAGCCTGGGGATTCAGACCCGCGGCGCGCAGCTCGGCCAGCCGCGATTCGAGGCGCGCACGCTCGATCACCACCACCGGAACGCGGCCCGTGGCCGGGTCGCGGACGCCGATCGCGAAGTGCAGGTGTTCGATTTCATCCGCGACGCGTTCTTCGAGTGCGTACGGAACCACCTGGGCAAGTTTCGCTGCGCCCTTGGCGGGTGCATCACTTTCGGTGGCGAGCGCTTCGCCCGCCGGCAGGATGACCGCAACCCGGCGCCCGGTGCTCATGGCGGTGGCCTGGACTAGCTCGCCCGACACGGCTTCGACCACCACCTGGCCATCGCCGTTGCACACCATCCACTGGGGTGACTCGCCCTCGCGAAGTTGAATGACCAGTGATTCGCTCATCTGATCACTCGCTGCCAAAGCTGCGTTGCACGGTACGTACTCGATTGTTTTGCTGGCGGAATAGAACACTGTACAAAACGAACTCCGCTGTGCCAATGCGAATGTTGGTGCGGAGCCTGAACCAGGAAGATTTCTCCTCGATGCGGGCATCCGCCAATGTCTTGAGGTTGGGATCGCCGATTCGGCCGGTATAGACCGAGCCGATGGGATAGCAACCTTTCTTGCGCAGGGCCGGCATGTCCTGGAGCTGGAATTCCTGTTCGTTCTGCGGGTCGTTCATGGTGACGTCGAGCACCAGGCCGCTGGCGGTACAGGGATTGATCTTCGCGTTGATGGGCAAGGCTGTTATGTAAGGGGCTAGCAACGCGTAGCGCTCGGGGCCGAAACCTGGCAACGCCAGAATCTCCGACGGATGGTAGATGAAGGTATTGGGTGGACGGTAAGGCGGCGCCTGGGTGAGATACAAAGTGTCTTCGCCACCCTGCGTCGCCTGCGGCGCGATGTCGGTGTCGATCCAGTCCACCAGCAGGTCGGCGAAGTTCGCGTCTATCTTCAATGTCTCCAGCAGCTTGCGAAACACCTGCACCTGTTCCGGGTTCGCGACGAACAGGTTGTCCGGCGGCCCCTGCCACCTGACCAGCGTATTGAGATTGAAACGCGAGGTCAGATCCTCGATCTGCGCCTGGATCCAGATGCCCGTGCCTTCGATTTCCACGGGACCGAAGGGCTCCGCCCAGGCATTGTCAGGAGAGGTCTTGCTGTTCTTGCCGTCATCTTCGAGCGCAATGGCCGCGAGTGCCTCGGCGGCCATGCCCGCCTGCAGCGCCTGTTCGAGCGTGAAGCTGGCCGCGGCGCGACGCGCAGCCATGGCCTTGTTGTAGGTGATGGCGGCGGCCACCGTCGTCGCGATGGCGAACATCACGATGGCGACGAGCAGTGCAACACCGCGTTGACGTGCGTGATTCACGTCGGAATCTCGAACAGGCGAATGACGCGGCCCCAGTCCTCGAACACCACCGTGAATTCAATGGCGATCGGGCGGGTCACCAGCAGGCTGACCGCGTTCGGCGCAACCACGCCACTCGCGTTCGCCTGCCAGTCGGTGCGCCACTGGCGCGAGACGGGATCGAGGAAGCGTATTTCGACCGCCTTGACCTTGGTGAGCAGCGTGCGCTGTCGCGGCTCGGTATTGAGCGCGGGATCGACCGCCAGCCAGTGTTCGCGCACCAGCGATCCGTCGAAGAATCGATAACGCACGCGTTGCTCGGCCGGGCGTTGAATGCCCGCGGGATTGCTCCATCCGGCGCGCGTAAAGGTGACGATGACATCGCTGTTTCCGCTGGCGAACATCGCCGGCATCAGCTGGCCCGTACCCGAGGTGTCGCGGGCCGGGCGCGCCACCACCTGCGCGAAATCCTGCGCAACCACGCGCATGCCGAGCTGGATCTCCGTGACCCGACCCTGCGACACATTGAGCGCATCACGATCGCGCAGCGCCTGATTGATGGCGCCGTATCCGATGGCAAACATGATCGCCGCGATGAACATCGCGATGACCACTTCGATGAGCGTGAAGCCGCGTGTGCGCATCAGCTTGATGGTGCTCCGACCTTCGGCGGTGCAGGAGCACCTGGAGCGCCAGCCGGACCGCCGGTCTGCTGATTCTGTGGAGGGCCTTCGAACGGCGCCGCCACCGCCTCGCGCACGTCCGAACGCGCGCTGCCGACCACGCCGACAGCGGATGTGGTCCACGCAATCGAGTCTTTCGAAGAACCGCTCGACGTGCTGGGTGAAAGGGTCTGCGCCGCCGGCTTTTCGACGGCCCTTGTGTCATCGACCGTTTCGCCGGTGGCGTGCGCACGCACCTCGACACGGAACATGCCCTTGATGGGAAGCTCGATGACTTCCTCCTGCCACTCCCAGCGCATGCCCGCCATCACCGTGTTGCCGCTGCGCTTGCCCTTGGCGGGCATCTGCTGATCGATGCGGACTTCGGCGAGGCGATTGAGCGCCACCCATTCGGCCAGGGTCTTTTCCTTGAGGTAGATGATGTTGCTTGCCGACGAAGTGATCGTGCCGAGCAGCGCGCCGACCGACATCGCGACGATGGCGAGCGCGATCAGCACCTCGAGCAGCGTGAAACCCCGTTGGCGCGGCGAGTTTTTCATCGGCGTTGCACCGTTCGCGCGCGTTTCCCCCGAGGCTCCTTGTCTCCCGGAAGCATCATGAGGATGTCGGCCTGGTCGTCGGTGTAGATGCGTGCCTTTTCACCACCACCTTCGCGCTGCAGGGTGATTTCGAACGACGACAGATCGCCGTTGGCGAACACCATGATCTGCGGCTTGAAGTCTTCGAGTCCTTTCTTGTCGTCCTTCTGGACGTTGAGGACGATGGGTCGGCCTTCGAGCACGACCGAAGGGACCAGGCCCTCGGGAAATTCACGTTCGCGAAGGGCATCGTCTTCGTCGTTGGTCCGCCATTCATTCTGCATCACGTCGAACACCACGAAAGAGTAGGTGTGGTCGTTGATACGAATGCCGTAGTCGCGGGTCTGGAGTTCGGCCTGCTCGCGCACGTAACCGAGCAGGGCGTCGATGCGTTCGGCTTCCTTGTCGAGCTCGGTGTCACGACGGTCTCCGCCGAAAGTGATGACCGCCGCGGCGGTGATGAGACCGATGATGAATACCACCACCATCAGCTCGAGGAGCGTGAAGCCGCGAGACTGGGCGCGCGTGGCGCGCATGGAATTACTGCCCGAGATTCCAGTTGCCAATGTCGGCATTCGGACCCTCGCCGCCTTCCTGGCTGTCGGCTCCGAAAGAATAGAGGTCGTATTCCTGTCCACGTGTGCCAGGGAACACGTACTGGTAAGGATTGCCCCACGGATCGTTGCTGATGCGCTTGATGTAACCGCCTTCGCGCCAGTTGCGCACCGTTGGGTCGTTCGGACGCTGCGACAACGCCGTGAGACCGAGGTCGGTGTTCGGGTACTTGTAGTTGTCGAGTTTGTACATCGTGAGCGCAGTTTCGATGGCCTGGATGACGCTCTTGGCTTTGGAAACCTGTGCTCGCTCGACGTTTCCGAAGACATTGGGCAGGATCACGGCCGCCAGCAGGCCGATGATGACCACGACCACCATGATTTCGATGAGGGTGAAGCCGCGTGCGGC
>DASQJS010000276.1:0-7513 GCA_035630995.1 Steroidobacteraceae bacterium
TTGAAAAGCACGCATCCGGCAACCGCCAGCAAGGTGGTGGCGATCGCGACTACGCGCTTCACGGGCAGCAGGACCCATAAGGCGAACACGCCGAGCGCTGCGCTCGCGCACACGGCGACGCGAATGGATCCTTCGTACTTCAATTCCGGAATCAGCAGGAATCCCGCGGCCAGCGACCCGGCGATGGCGCCCACGGTGTTCCAGGCATAGACACGGGCACTGACCGGCGCGGCTTCTTGCGCGTCACTGGCCAGGATGCGCACCGCCAGTGGATAGGTCATGCCGATGGCAATGGTCATGGGCAACAACAGGAGGCCGCAGAACAGCGTGTTGGGGACGCGCAGGAAGCCAAAGTGAAGGTCCGATGACACCAGCAGGCCGGCGGTGGAAGGCAGCAGGCTTTCGAGACGTAGATAGGCCACCGCGGCGGCGACCGCGGCCACCATCAGCGCCAGCCCCAGTGCCAGCGTTGCGCGTTCGCGCGTCTTCGCCACTGCCGCACCCAGTGCGCCACCGAGAGCGATGCCGGCAAGGAAGCTGGCGACCATCACCCCGAACGCATAGATGCTGCTGCCGACGACGTGCGCGAGCATGCGTGTCCACAACACTTCCTGAAAAAACGCGACCGCACCCGCGAACAGCATCAGCGGCAATACCCATGCCGGTCCGGGAAACGCCTTGAAGGAATATTTGCGGATGCGCTCCGGCGCCGCTCGACGCGGCGTCGCGTCGTCTGCAAATCCCTTGGGCGTCTTCTCGTGAGGCATGCGGCGAGCCAGCGCGACTGCCAGCAGGAACACGATTGCGTTGAGCACTGCTGCGATCCACACCGTGCGCGTGAGCCCGAGCTCCGGCAGCAGCAGGAATGCGGTCAGCAGCGCACCGGCGACGGCACCCGCGGTGTTCATGGCATACAGCAAGCCGATGCGGCGTCCGATCTGCGCTTCTTCCGCCACCGCGTAGCGCGCCAGCACCGGCAACGTGGCGCCCATGAGCGTAGTGGGGAGGGCCAGCGCGACGAAGGCGCTGACCAGATAGAAAAGGGTGGTACCCGCATGGTCGCTGTCCGGCGGAGTCGGCTGCCCTCCAAACAGGCTCTGCAGGGCGACGTTTGCGAGCCAGAGCAGCATCGGAACGATAAAAACGGCGCTGCCGGCGATGCCGATCTCCAGCAGTCCATACGTGAGTACGGGTCGCGTCACCCGCGCCAGAAATTTTTCCGCGAGCGTTGCGCCCAGCGCCAGCCCGCCCATGTAGGCGGCGAGGACGGTGGCAACGGCAAGTTCCGAAGTGCCGAAGACAATGGCGAACTGGCGTGTCCACGCTGTCTGATAGATCAGCGCCGCGACTCCGCTGAAGACGAAACACCCGCACAACAATGCGAGTGCGCCGATGGAAACCTGTGCAGGGATGCGATTGACAGCTTCGGTGGTTCGCGACATGGTCGCGGAGTGTACGTATCGCGGAGTTTTCATGGCAGCCTTTCGCGCTAACGGCATCGTTACGCTCACCACGGATTTCGGCGCACGCGAACCGTTCGTGGGCATCATGAAGGGCGTGATGCTGGGTCACGCGCCGCACCTGCGGTTCATCGACATGGCGCACGAAGTGAGCGCGTTTCAACCTGTCGAAGCCGGTTTCTGGCTCGCGCACGCATTACGTTACTTTCCCGCCGGCACATTGCACGTCGCGGTCGTTGACCCGGGTGTCGGCACGCCGCGCGCACTCATCATCGCGTTCGCGGGCGAACAGGCGGTGCTGGCGCCTGACAATGGTCTGTTAGCGCCGCTGGCCGCGCGCGGCACGATCGATCGCGTCATCCAGGTCGACCACGCTCGCCTGGTCAAATTCGGCGTGAGCGACGTGAGCGCCACGTTTCATGGCCGCGATGTGTTCGCGCCGCTGGCGGCGGCAATCGCGGCGGGTCGCTGCAACCCCTCGGACCTGGGGACTGAAACCACGACGTTCAGCCTGGAAGGCTGGCCCGCGACCACGCCGCGAAAGGATGGTGGAGTGGCAGGGGTCATCGTCGCGGTCGATCGCTTCGGAAACCTCATCTCCAACATCGAATCCTCGGCGGTAGTCGCCCTGACCATGCCCATCGTGCACATCGGGGGCCTGGCGTTGCCCCTCAAACGCACCTATGGCGACGCCCGGCCCGGCGAATATCTGGGGGTAATCAACTCGTTTGAGGTCCTGGAGGTTGCCCAGTCGCGGGGAAATGCCGCCAAGGGGTTGAATCTGGCCGTGGGGGCGTCTATTTCGGCCGTCCCGGGGGTTCCAGACCCCCAATTTCGGCGGGGTTGATATCGAACGCGAATCGGCTATAGTTCGCAGCCTCATTACGAGCCCGCCGGGCTCGTAACTCACTGTTTCAAATAGTTTTTCTGAAGAAAAAACGATGTCCGAACGGGATAACGAAAGCTTCGATTTAGACGAAGAGTTCCTCGCCGAAGCTGAAGACAACACGGATTACGACCGCATCCTGGATAAGGTCGATCGTCGTGTTCGTCAGCAGCCCGGCACTAAAAAAGTCGGCAAGGCAGCATGGAGCCGGCTCGAAGAAGTGCTCGCGGACCGTCGTCTCGAAAAAGACCTGAACGACGGCTTCGAAGACGAACAGTAGATTCCTGTTCCCTTATCAGTGAGTTGTCGCGCACGAGCGCGACGAGGTTAAGCGCATGTCCGCGCGGTCTGCATCGCGCTGGGTGGTCGTCAAATTCGGCGGCACCAGCGTTTCTACGCTCATCAACTGGCGCAACATCGCGCTGGTCGTCAAACGCCGTCTCGATTCCGGGGCGCGCGTACTGGTCGTTCATTCCGCGATCACGAAGATCACCGACATGCTGGAGAAGCTGCTGGCGGCGGCGATCTCCGGCAATCCCGAGGAGCCGCTCAAGGCCATCGAGCAGCGCCATCGCGATCTAGCTACCGAACTCGGTGTCGGCATGAGTGCGCAGCTTCAGGGCTATTTCGACGAACTACGCCAGATGGCCAACGGCATTTCGCTGGTGCGCGAGCTGTCCGACAAGACCCGCGCCCGTGTGATGGCCAACGGCGAACTCATGGCCACGGAGATAGGTTCCCGCTTCCTGAAGTCGCAGGGCGTCGACGTCACCTGGATGGATGCGCGCGACATGTTGTCGGCCGAAGATCGCGGCGCCTCCGCCAAGGCTTCGGTGTTGTCGGCCACCTGCTCATTCGCGCCGGACGCCGGGCTCGAGAAGCGGCTCGACGCCGCGACGCCGGTGGTGATCACCCAGGGCTTCATCGCGCGCGACAGCGAAGGCAATACCTGCCTGCTGGGACGCGGAGGCTCCGACACGTCGGCGGCTTACCTCGGCGCGAAGATCCGCGCAAAGCAGATCGAGATCTGGACCGACGTGCCCGGCATGTTCAGCGCCAATCCGCGCTCGACGCCGACCGCGCGCCTGATCCGCGCGCTGCATTACGACGAAGCGCAGGAAATCGCGACCAGCGGCGCCAAGGTGCTGCATCCGCGCTGCCTGCTGCCCGCGCGCCAGTACCAGATACCTTTATATGTGTACGCCACGCAGACGCCGGACCTCGAAGGCACGCTGATCACGGGCGAGTCGGGCGCCACCGCGCAGGTCAAGGCGGTGTGCAATCGCAAGGGCATCACGCTCATCTCGCTCGACAGCCCCGGCATGTGGCACCAGGTCGGCTTCATGGCCGATGCATTCGCCGTGTTCAAGGAACACGGCATGTCCGTAGACCTGGTGTCGACGTCGGAGACCAACGTCACCGTGTCGCTCGATCCGGCGGCCAACACGCTGGACGGAGAGTTACTGGGCAAACTGCAGCGCGACCTGTCGAAGCTGTGCGGTGTCCAGATCATCGGGCCCTGCGCCTCGGTGTCGCTGGTCGGGCGCAACATCCGCGCCATCCTGCACAAGCTCGGTGACGCGTTTGCCCTGTTCGAAGAGCAAAAGGTGTACATGGTCAGCCAGGCGGCCAACGACCTGAACTTCACGTTCGTCGTGGACGAGAACCAGGGCGACCGGCTGGTCGAGCAGCTTCATGACCTGCTGATTCATCCGCTGCCCGGCGATTCGGGCTTCGGTCCCACCTGGGAACAGTTGTTCGCCAAGCCTGAAGCCGTGGCCGCGGGCGTTCAGCCGTGGTGGGCACTGAAGCGCGAGGCCTTGTTAGGCAAGCTGGCGAACCGCGACAGCGCCTACGTCTACGACCTGGACCAGGTCGAAACGGCCGCGAGGGCCATTGCCGGCATCAAGTCCATCGGTCGCGCGTTGTTCGCGATGAAGGCCAACCCGCATCCCGACATCGTGCGCAAGGTCGCCGCCGCGGGTCTCGGATTCGACTGCGTATCGATCAACGAGATCCAGCACGTGCTCGCGTCGGTACCGGGCATCTCGCCTGAGCGAATCCTGTTTACGCCGAACTTCGCGCCGCGTGCCGAATACGAGCGCGCGCTCGAGCTTGGCGTGCACGTGACCATCGACAACCTGTTCGTGCTGCAGCACTGGCTCGATGCCTTCAAGGGCAAGAGCGTGTTCCTGCGCATCGATACCGGCATTGGCCGCGGCCATCACCACCATGTGAAGACCGCCGGTGCGGAATCGAAGTTCGGCATTCCGTCCGAAGAGCTCGACGAAGTGGCGCGCCTTGCGAAGGCGGGCGATGTGACCGTCAACGGTCTGCATGCACATGCCGGCAGCGGCGTGTTCGACGTCGAGAACTGGACGCAGGTGGGTTCGGTGCTCGTCGGCCTCGTGAAGCGATTCCCGGACGTGAAGTTCATCGATGTGGGCGGCGGACTCGGTGTTCCGGATCGCGCTCAGGGCCGCGAACTGGACCTCGCGCGGCTCGATGCGGCGCTCGCCAAGGTCGCGGCGGCGATTCCCGGCGTCACGCTATGGATCGAGCCCGGACGATATCTCGTGGCAAACGCCGGCGTGCTGTTAGCCCGCGTGACGCAGACCAAGATCAAGAGCGGCATCCGCTACGTTGGCGTGGCCACGGGCATGAATTCGCTGATTCGGCCGGCGTTGTACGGCGCGCATCACGACATCGTGAACCTCACCCGTTATGGCGAGCCAGCGAACATCTCGGCGAATGTCGTGGGTCCGATCTGCGAGAGCTCGGATTTCCTCGGGCATGACCGCTTGCTGCCGGAATGTCAGTCAGGTGATGTGTTGCTGATCGCGACCGCGGGTGCCTATGGCCACGCAATGTCGTCCAGCTACAACTTGCGCGCGCCGGCCGAAGAGCTGCTGCTGAAGTAGTCAGTCGGGCGGGGTCGCGGCATCGCCGGGCGTGTCGAGCGTCGACTGGATGCGCGACATTCTCTGCACGGCGTCGTTTCTTTCGCGTTCCCGCCTCAACATGGTGTCGAGCGTTTCGAGTTGAGAACGTGAAAGGATCGCGGCGGCGGAGCTGTGCATGCGGCCGTGCGTTGCCTGGAGTTGTTCGGCATAGATCTCGGCGTACTTGCGAGCCGTTGCGTCCGAGATGTCATTCGGATCGGCCGCATCGCTGATTGCCGCGAGCTCCCGCTCCATCTGCGCCCGTTCCGCCTGCAGCGCGGCGATCAGCGGTTCCACCTGGTCGTCACGAAGGACATTCACGCCCGTGAGTTCGTTGCGCAATTGGTTGACCTGGTTACGAGTGGGCCGGCTGTCGTAATAGGCCTGAAGGCGGGCGACGCCATCTGCTCCGAGCACTTCGCGAAGTTTGGCCTGGTGCGCAACTTCAGCGGCTTCGTCTTCTGCCAGGCTCGAATCAGTACGTTCCAACCCTCTCAATTGGCCGTCGATCGAGAGATCGATGACCTTGTCGGCTTGTTGCGGAGTAAATCCCACCAGCTTGATCAGGTCTTCACGTAGCCAGGCTCGCGCCAGGCGGCGCTCCTCGCGCCATGCCTCGCGGTACTTCGGGTCGCGAAGGTGGCGGCGCTCGGCAGCTTCCAGGTCCTCTTCCTCTTGCGTGAGTTGCGAGGAGTATCCGGGGGCGCCGTCGGACTCAGGATCGACCGCAGGCAGCGGCGTGATCGCCGGCTTTCGAACCTGCGGCGCTTCTGAAACGGACACGGTGCGTACTTCGCCCGCGGCGTCGAGTCGCGCCGAGAGTTCGGCGTTGCGCGCGCGCTCGGCGCGCAACTCCATCCAGAGTGAAACGGAAACCGCGGCGCTCGCCACGGCTACTACGGAGAGCAAGACCGACGACTTCCGCATCAGGACCTCGGCGCTCAGCGCGGTGTGTGACGCGACTCGAGCTGGCTGACTACCTGCGACAACGAGACTCCGCGCGCACGCAGCAGCACCAGCATGTGGAACAGCAGGTCGGCCGATTCCTCGATGACCTTGTCGTCACCCTGGGCCGCACCGGCCAGCGCGAGCTCCACGCCTTCTTCGCCGACTTTCTGCGCGACGCGGTTGATGCCCTTGTCGAGCAGTTTGGCGGTGTAGCTGGCCTCGGGTTTCTCGGCGGCGCGCTGCGCAATGATGCCTTCGAGCTTCGCGAGGAACGCGATCGGCGTGACGGCCGCGCGGGATTCATTGCCGAAGCAGGTGAGGGTGCCGTTGTGGCAGGCCGGGCCGCGCGGGCGCGCCGTGACGAGCAATGTGTCCTGGTCACAGTCGAGTGCGATGTCGATGACGTCGAGCGCGTGCCCGGTGGTCTCGCCTTTCTCCCACAAGCGTCGCTTGCTGCGGCTGAAGAACACGGCTCGCTTGCGCGCGATAGTTTGCTCCAGCGCCTCGCGATTCATGTACGCCAGCATGAGCACGGCGCCGGTGTCGGCGTCCTGCACGATGGCGGGAACGAGTCCTTCGCCTTTCACGAAATCCACGCGGGCGATGTCCAATGCGGTGCTCATATGCGCATCTCGATGCCGGACGCCGCCAGCGTGGTCTTGAGATCGGGAATGGCGATGGCGCCGGAGTGGAACACACTGGCCGCCAGCGCGGCGTCGACCGATGCCTGCTCGAAGACGTCGATGAAGTGCTGCGGCGCGCCGGCGCCGCCCGATGCCACGAGCGGCACGTCGCAGACTTCGCGCACGGCCTTCAATTGCGCGACGTCGTATCCGCGCCGCACGCCATCGTTGGTCATGCAGTTGAGCACGATCTCGCCGGCACCACGCTCCTGGACTTCCTTCACCCAGGAAAGCGTCTCGCGGCCCGTGTTGCGCGAACGATTCGGGTCCCCGGTGAACTGGAATACGCGGTAGCCCTCCGCGAGGCTGGCGCTGTCGATGCCGATGACCACGCATTGCGAACCAAAGCGCGACGCCAGCTCTTCGATCAGACCCGGATTGGCGATCGCGGGAGAGTTGATGGAGATCTTTTCGGCACCGGCATTGAGCACCGCTTCGGCGTCTTCCACCGAGCGGATGCCGCCGGCCACGCAGAACGGGATGTCCAGGATGCCCGCGACGCGGCTCACCCATTTGCGGTCCACGCTCCGCCCTTCGGGACTCGCGGTGATGTCGTAGAACACCACCTCATCGGCGCCTTCGTTCCGGTAGCGC
>DASQJS010000277.1:0-4714 GCA_035630995.1 Steroidobacteraceae bacterium
TCGAGGCCCGCCTGCCGGGCTTGCTCACGCGCATAACGTCGCTCCCCGATGAGTTGTGCTACGAAGTGCAGCCGGAGAACCTGAAAGAAGTGTGCCTGAGCCTGCGGGACTCGCCCGAGCTCAGATTCGAAATCCTCATCGACGTCGCTGGCATCGACTACCTCGATTACGGCACGACCGAGTGGAAGACGTATTCGGCCACGGCTTCGGGGTTCAGCCGCGGCGTGAATCGCGACGCACCGCGCAAGCCGCATGACGGCGCGCGTTTCGCCGTCGCGTATCACCTGCTGTCGATCACCCACAACCAGCGCGTGCGCCTGCGTTCGCGCTGCGTCGATGCCGAAGACCCCATCATCGATTCCGTGGTCGACATCTGGCCCGGCGCCAACTGGTTCGAGCGTGAGGCGTTCGATCTGTTCGGCATCCTGTTCACCGGTCACCCGGATCTGCGCCGCATCCTCACGGACTACGGCTTCATCGGGCATCCGTTCCGCAAGGATTTCCCGCTCATCGGCAACGTCGAAGTGCGCTACGACGCGGACAAGCAGCGCGTGGTGTACGAGCCCGTGACCATCGAGCCGCGCATCCTCGTGCCCAAGGTCATTCGCGATGACAACCGTTACGACGCGGCCCTGAAAAGCCAAAAATAAGAAATGAACGAGATCCGCAATTTCACGATGAACTTCGGTCCGCAGCATCCGGCGGCGCACGGCGTACTGCGCCTGGTGCTCGAGATGGACGGCGAGGTCATCCAGAAGGCCGATCCGCACATCGGCCTGCTTCATCGCGGCACCGAAAAGCTTGCCGAATCGAAGCCCTTCAACCAGTCCATCGGGTACATGGACCGGCTCGATTACGTGTCGATGATGTGCAACGAACATGCGTACGTCATGGCCATCGAGAGGTTGTTAGGCGTCACCGTGCCGGTGCGCGCGCAATACATCCGCGTGATGTTCGACGAGGTGACGCGCGTGCTGAACCACCTCATGTGGCTCGGCGCGCACGCGCTCGATATCGGCGCCATGACCGTCTTCCTGCTCGCCTTCAAGGAACGCGAAGATCTCATGGACTGCTACGAGGCGGTTTCCGGCACGCGCATGCATGCCACGTACTACCGCCCGGGTGGCGTCTATCGCGACCTGCCGGATTCGATGCCGAAGTACCAGGCTTCGAAGTGGCGCTCGCAGAAAAACGCCGATTCCATGAACGAGGCGCGCCAGGGTTCGCTGCTCGATTTCCTCGATGCGTTCGTCGCGCGCTTCCCGGCCTGCGTCGACGAATACGAAACGCTGCTCACCGACAACCGCATCTGGAAGCAGCGCACCGTGAACATTGGCGTCGTCACGCCGGAGCGCGCGATGGCGCTGGGTTTCACCGGCGCCATGCTGCGCGGTTCGGGCATCGTCTGGGACCTGCGCAAGACGCAGCCCTACGAGGTCTACGCGGACATGGATTTCGACATCCCGGTCGGCGTGAACGGCGACTGCTACGACCGTTACCTGGTGCGCATCGAAGAGCTGCGCCAGAGCAATCGCATCATCAAGCAGTGCATCGAATGGCTGCGCCGCAATCCAGGTCCCGTGATGATCGACGACCGCAAGGTGCGTCCGCCTTCACGCGAAGCGATGAAGGGCGACATGGAATCGCTGATTCACCACTTCAAGCTGTTCACCGAGGGCTATTCGGTGCCCGAGGGCGAAACGTACGCCGCGGTCGAAGCACCGAAGGGCGAATTCGGCATTTACCTGATTTCGGACGGGGCCAACAAACCCTATCGCCTGAAGTGCCGCGCGCCCGGTTTTGCGCACCTGTCGGCGCTCGAAGAGATGACGCGCGGGCACATGCTCGCCGACGTCGTCGCGGTCATTGGAACGCAGGACATCGTGTTCGGAGAGGTGGATCGATGACGCATGTCGTGAAGACGGCGGATGGTGGCAGCTTCGAGCCGGTACTCGGCGAGAAGGCTCGCGTGCTCAATGATCACACTCGTCATGAAATCGACGAGTGGATCGGGCGTTTCCCCACCGGCCGCCAGCGCTCCGCCGTGCTGTCGGCATTGCGATTCACGCAGGAACAGAACAACGGTTTCCTGACGCCGGAACTCATGGATGGTGTCGCGGAATACCTGCGGCTGCCGGCCATCCAGGTATACGAAGTCGCGAGCTTCTATTCGATGTTCGAGACGCATCCCTGCGGCCGGCATCACGTCAGCATCTGCACCAACATCAGCTGCATGTTGAACGGCGCCGAAGATCTCGTCGCGCATTGCGAGAAGAAGCTCGGCATCAAGCTCGGCGAAAGCACCGCCGACGGCCGCATCTTCCTCAAGAAGGAAGAAGAGTGTCTCGCGGCCTGCACCGGCGCGCCGATGATGATGGTCGATCATGAATTCCACGAGTACCTGACGCCTGAGAAGGTGGACAAGGTTCTCGACGAGTTGAAGTGAGCAGCCGAATGAACGCAGCGGAAAAGAAATGGGCTGACAAGATGAACCTCACGGTGTTCGAACCGTTGAAATTGCCGGAGTCGTGGAAGCTCGAGAACTATCTCAAGATTGGCGGCTACGAGGCGTGGAAGAAGATTCTTGCCGAGAAGCCGACGCGCATGAGCGTTGTCGATCAGGTGAAGGCATCGGGCTTGCGCGGCCGTGGCGGCGCGGGCTTTCCCACCGGCACCAAGTGGAGCTTCATGCCGCGCGACGCGACGATGCAGAAGTACGCGGTCTGCAATTCGGACGAATCCGAACCCGGCACCTGCCACGATCGCGACATCCTGCGCTTCAACCCGCACTCGCTCGTCGAGGGCATGGCGATCGGCGGCTTCTGCATGAATGCCACGGTCGGCTACAACTACATCCGAGGTGAATTCCTGGGCGAACCCGTGCCGCGCTTCGAAGCGGCGGTCAAGGAAGCCTACGAGGCCGGGTTGTTAGGCAAGAACATTCTCGGCTCGGGAATCGATTTCGATCTCTACACAGCCGTCGGGGCTGGCGCCTATATCTGCGGCGAGGAAACCGCGCTGCTCGATTCGCTCGAGGGCAAGCAGGGCAAGCCGCGCTTCAAGCCGCCGTTCCCGGCTGCCTATGGCCTGTACGGCGCGCCGACCACGATCAACAACACGCAGAGTTATGCCGCGGTGCCCACGATCCTGCGCAAAGGCGCGGACTGGTTCGCGAAGCTCGGCGTGGCGAACGCCGGTGGCACGGCCATCTTCTCGGTCTCGGGCCACGTCAACAAACCCGGCAACTACGAACTCCCCATGGGCATTCCGTTTGCCGACCTGCTCGAAATCGCCGGTGGGGTGAAGGACGGCCGCAAGCTCAAGGCCTGCATTCCCGGCGGCTCGTCGGTGTACGTGCTGCCCGCCGACAAGATCATGGCCGCAAACATGGACTACGACTCGCTCAAGGCCGCGGGTTCATCCGTGGGGTCGGCCGCGGTCATCGTCATGGACGAAACCACCTGCATGGTAAAAGTGCTCGAGCGCCTGTCACGCTTCTATCAGAGTGAGTCTTGCGGCCAGTGCACCCCGTGCCGCGAAGGCACGGGCTGGATGAACCGCGTCATTCGCCGGATCATGGCCGGGCAGGGCAACAAGTCCGATTTGCAGTTGTTGGTGGACGTCGCGGGCCGCATCGAAGGTCACACCATCTGCGCGCTGGGTGATGCCGCCGCGTGGCCGGTACAGAGTTTCATCAAGCACTTCCGCCACGAATTCGAATACATGATCGACAACGGCGGGCGAAGCATTGTCGACGACCCGGCGAAGAGGGCGGCATGAGCGCGGTTCCTCCCGTCTCGCCGCCCGCAGCGCCGCCGTCCGACGTCGTCAACGTCGAAGTCGACGGCAAGCCCTGCCAGGGCAAGAAAGGCCAGATGATCATCCACGTCACGGACGCGCAGAACGCGTACGTGCCGCGCTTCTGCTACCACGACAAACTACCCATCGCGGCCAATTGCCGCATGTGCCTCGTGGAAGTGGAGAAGGCCCCGAAGCCGTTGCCGGCCTGCGCCACGCCCATCGGCGAGGGCATGAAGATTTTCACCAAGAGCCCGAAAGCCATTGGCGCGCAGAAAGCGACCATGGAGTTCCTGCTCATCAATCACCCGCTCGATTGCCCGATCTGCGACCAGGGCGGCGAGTGCGAGCTGCAGGATCTCGCGATGGGCTTCGGCCGCGATGCGGCGCGTTTCAACGAACGCAAGCGCGTGGTGAAGGACAAGGATCTGGGTCCGCTGGTTTCCACCGACATGACGCGTTGCATCCATTGCACACGCTGCGTGCGCTTCGGCCAGGACATCGCGGGCATCCAGGAGCTCGGCACGACGGGTCGTGGCGAGAACATGGAAATCGGCACCTACGTCGAACGCGCCGTGGAGCACGAGCTCTCGGGCAACATCATCGACCTGTGCCCGGTGGGTGCGCTCAATTCCAAGCCGTTCCGTTATCGCGCGCGCTCGTGGGAAATGACCCAGGCGGCGCTCGTGTCGCCGCACGATGGCGTCGGCACCAATCTCTATGGCCATGTGCTGCGCGGCAAGCTCATGCGCGTGGTGCCGCGTCCCAACGACGCCATCAACGAAACCTGGATCTCCGATCGCGATCGCTACAGCTACGAAGGCATCTACTCGGCCGACCGCCTCGAGGCGCCGATGGTGCGCGAAGCCGGCGAATGGAAGCGCGTGAGCTGGGAAGTCGCCCTCGAGACGGCGGC
>DASQJS010000278.1:0-5423 GCA_035630995.1 Steroidobacteraceae bacterium
CCAAAACGTCCTCGAAGTGCGAGGGATGCGCGCAGTTGATCATGTAGTACACCGGATATTCGCCGGTCTCGGCGTCGACGCGCTCGATGGCCTCCACCAGGGGCTGGCCGGACGGTAGTTTGCCGTCGGTCTCCACGGTGAACGACAGCGCGAGCGGGATCGCGTGCGCGCGCGCCGCCATCGCGATGCCTACGGCCTCCTCCACGTAGTTCATGGTGAAAGCGCCGATCATGTCGGCGTCGGTCGCCGCGAAGGTCGCCACCTGCGCGTCGTGATAGCGAAGCGCATCGGCAATGCTCATGCGTGCGTCGGCGCGGTAGCCGTCGCCGCGCGGGCCGATGTTGCCGCTGATCACGATGGGTGTCGCGGGTGTCTCGAGCGCGTCGCGCACCTCCAGCAGCAGGCCGACGCCGCGGCGGTTCGCATCGGCCAGCGCCGCCGTGTCGTAACCCAGCTTGGCGGCCCAATCGGCATTCGCGCGCCACGTGGGCGCTTCGAGCACGATGCCCGCGCGGCGCTCGAGCGCGATGCGTGAGTAGGTCTCGAAATACGCGCGCAGACGCTCGACGCCGGTCGGTGTACGCAGCAGGTCGAAGGCCGCGAAGTACGGGAGGTCGACCTTGTCGTGAAACAGCAGCGTGGTCTCGAGCCCACCGTCGGTGAGGAACAGCGTATTGCGCAACTGCGGCAGACGGTGACGATACTTGCTCATGACGGTTCTCCATATGCCGCGACATCGCGGCCGAGCAGCAGACTGCCGTACTGCGACGAAGCGCCGCGGTGGAAGCCCTGCTCGGGCGCGAAGTCGCGCGGGTTGTGCCAGGTGCCTAACAACATGTCGAACAGCGGAAGATCGGAATAGTTCCCGGCGTGCACGCCGCGCGCGTGGTGCCACGAATGGCTCTCCGGGCGCTGCACCAGCACGCCGAGCCACCGCGGCGTACGCACGTTGGCATGCTGGAACACGGAGAGGAACGTGGTCACACAGACCGTCGCGAACACCGCCGGGGGCGACAGGCCAATGAGCGTGAGCGCGAGGCTGAACAACGCCGTCCAGCCGGCCATGTCGAGCGGACTGAACCAGAACGCGCCCCAGGTATCGAGGCGTTCGGCGCTGTGATGCCACTGGTGCGAGTAGCGCCACAACGCATTCGACGCGTGCAGGCTGCGGTGCCAGGCCCAGACGCCGGCTTCGTAGAGCAGCACCCCCAGAGTCGCGCCGGCCAGCGCTCCCAGGCCCGACAGGTCGAATAGCTGCAGCGGCGCGAGCCACTCCGCCCAGGCGAACGGCAGATACGACGAGATGGCCATGTAAGCCACGAACGCCAGCAGTCCCCTGGTCCGCCAGGCGCGGACGCGCGGCAGTGCGCGCGCCGGGAATAGCGCTTCCCAGAGCACGAGCGCGGCGAAAATCGCGATCACGGAAAGAGTGAGAGGGTCGAGCAGCAGCTCGAGGGGCGTGGGCATGGAAATCTCCTTGGCAGGCTTGTCTTGAAGGGCGTGCAAGGTAGAGTGCGAGCCGCGAAATCACTCAAGCCGTAACGGCCACGAACCTGACGATTCCGCCATGGATACCCGGAACAGACCCGCCAGCGTCGCGATCCTCGCTCTACCGGAAGTGGGTGTGTCCACGGTCTACGGCATGTTCGACATGTTCATGTCCGCGGGGCGGGACTGGGGAGTCATCGTCGATGGAACTCCCGGTAACTCGCTGATCGCGCCACGCGTCATCGCCAACACGCGAGAGGCGTTCGCCGCGGGAAACGGCGTGATCATCCGCGCGGATGCCACGCTCGACGAAGCGGGTGTGCCGGACGTCGTGTGCGTGCCCGAACTGCTGGTGGCGCCCGGCGAGCCCATCGACGGCCGGTTTCGCGCCGAGGTCGAGTTTCTCAGGCGCTGCCACGATGCCGGTGCCACGGTGGCCACCGCCTGCTCCGGTGCATTGCTGCTGGCCGAGGCCGGGTTGTTAGATGGCCACGACGCGACCACGCATTGGGCCTATTGCGACATCCTGCAGCGGCGTTATCCAAGGGTTCGCGTGCACGCGCAACGCGCGCTGGTGGTGGCTGGCGCGGAGCAAAGGCTGGTGATGGCGGGTGGCGGAACGTCCTGGCTCGACCTGGCGCTGTATCTCATCGCGCGGCTCGCGGGCGTCGAGGCGGCGATGCAGGTGGCGCGCCTCAATCTGATCGACTGGCACGCCGTCGGCCAGCAACCGTTCGCACGCCTGGCGCGTTCACGCCAGACCGACGACTCGGTCATCGCTCGTTGCCAGGAATGGATAGCCGGGAACTACGCCGCGGCCGGACCCGTGGCACAGATGACGCGGCTGTCCGGGCTCGCCGAACGCTCGTTCACGCGGCGATTCCGCGAAGCCACAGGAATGGCGCCGCTCGAATACGTGCACACGCTGCGGCTCGAAGAAGCCAAACAAATGCTGGAAACCTGCGAACAGCCGGTGGAAGGCATCGCCAACGAGGTGGGCTACGAAGACGCAGCGTTTTTCTCCCGGCTGTTCCGGCGCAAGGTGGGACTCACCCCGGTCCAGTATCGTCGCCGCTTCGGCAGTTTACGGCGCAGTCTGACGAGCGGGAACGCTTGAGCCTCCGCTAAACTGCGCGCCCCGAACTGAACAAGGTCGCGCATGTCCTGGCTCGAAGCGATCATCCTGGGCCTCGTCGAAGGCATCACCGAATTCCTGCCGGTCTCCAGCACTGGACACCTGATCCTCACGCAGGCGTTGTTAGGCCTGAAGGGCGCGGCGGTCGAACGTCACATCATCATCATCCAGGGCGCGGCGATTCTCGCGGTGTGCTGGGAGTTCCGGAAGAAGCTGCTGCACACGGCGTTCTCGCTGCACAGCGACCCGGTGTCGCGTCGCTTCCTGTTGAATCTCTTCATCGCCTCGATCCCGCTCGCGGTGCTGGGCCTGAAGTTCGAGGATCAGATCAAGGCGTTCCTGTTCAACCCGGTCACGGTGGCAATCGCGCTGGTGGTCGGCGGCGTCATCATCCTGTGGGCCGAGCGGCGCAAACACGAAGAACGCGTGCAGTCAGTCGACGAACTGACTGCCATGGACGCGGTGAAGCTGGGGCTGTTCCAGGCGCTCGCACTGATTCCCGGCACCAGCCGCTCGGGCGCGACGATCATCGGCGGTTTGCTGAGCGGCCTGTCGCGGCGCACGGCGGCGGAATTTTCGTTCTTCCTGGCCATTCCGGCATTGCTGGCGGCCACCGCGTACGACATCTGGAAGGCGCGAGCGGAGTTCGCCAGCGCCGATGTCGAGCCGCTCATCGTCAGTTGCGTGGCGTCTTTCATCAGCGCACTGCTGGTCACCAAGCTGCTGCTGCAATTCGTCAGCAAACATTCGTTCGCGGCGTTCGCGTGGTACCGCATCGCGTTCGGCGCCATCATCCTGGTCACCGCGTACACCGGCATCGTGCACTGGTAGCTCGTCACCGGATTTCTCCACTTCGTCAAAATTCCCTTTTCCGGGTCATCGCGCGGGGGCGAGACTCGGGTGCATGAAGTTCCAATTCGAAAAGTTCTACCAGGCAGTCAATGCGAAGCGCGAAGAGCGCGCGGCCTCGTGGCGCCAGGTGGCGCGCGAGATCGGCATTGGCAAATCCACACTGGCGCGCATGGCGCAGAACAAGCGTCCTGACGCTGACGGCCTCGCGGCCCTGTCGTTCTGGGCGGAGCTCAACCCCGCGGATTTCGTCACGCGCGAGCAGCCTGCGGTGAGCGCCGTGATGGAATGCGGCGTGGGCGCCAGCGCAATCAGCGCCTAGAACGGATTCGCCGCCCAGCGCTTGATCTTCTCGTGATAGCTGCGGCTCGACTGCAGCTTTGTCCCGCCGTGCAACACCACGATGTATTCACCGTGAGGCCCGGTCTCCAGCTCCTGGATGTGCCGAACGTTCACCACCAGTGAACGATGAATGCGCAGGAACATCTTCGGATCGAGTGAGGCTTCGAGCGTGGCGATCGGCACGTGCAGCAGGTGGCGCGAGGCTCGAAGGTGCAGCTGTACGTAGTTCTCCGCCGCCTGCACGTACAGCACGTCTTCGATGCTGACGAAGGAAATCTTTCCCGCGGATCGAAGCGCCACCCGCGCGAGGTATTTCGGCTGCGCGGACAACTGCTGCAATAGTGACAGCACGTGCTGGTTGTCCAGGCCTTGCGTGCTCACGCGCTCGCGCACACGCGCCAGCGCCTGCTGGAAGCGCTCCCGCGTCACCGGCTTCAACAGATAGTCGATGGCGTTCACCTCGAACGCCTGGATCGCGTACTTGTCGTGCGCCGTGACGAATATCACCGGCGGCATCTGCTCCGCACCCAGCGCTTTCAGCACACCGAAGCCGTCCATTTCGGGCATCTGCACGTCGAGCAGCAGCAGATCCGGTCGACGCGCCCGTACGAGCTCGACCGCTTCTGCGCCATTGCGCGCTTCGGCGATCGACGAGATCGCCGATTCCTCATCGAGCAGCAGGCGCATGCCGGCACGCGCCAGAGGCTCGTCATCGACGATCAGAACGTTCATGTCGCTTCCACGCCGGAATCCTGGACGAGGTGAAACGGGAGCACCATCGTAACGAGTGCACCGCCACCCGGCGCCGCCTCGGTGCGCAATTCCGAGGCTTCGCCATACAGTTGATTGAGACGCGCGCGCGTGTTGGCAAGCCCCAGCTTGAGACCGCCGCCCGCTCCTGCCGCGCCAAACCCCGGCCCGTCATCCTGCACCACCACGTGCAGCGCATCGCCGACACGTGATGCGCGAATGATGATGACGCCGGGCGTGGATCGCTGGCCCACGCCGTGCCGGATGGAGTTCTCGACCAGGGGCTGCAGCGCCATGTGCGGGACGGCCGCATCGAGCATGTCGGGGTCCACGTCGAACTCGACGCGCAGCCTGTCGGAGAACCTCAGCTGCTCGATGGATAGATAGAGCTTGAGGTACTCGAGCTCGCGCGCCAGCGAGACTTCCTGGACATCCATGTCGGCGAGAACCGCTCGCAGCAGGTCGCTGAAACGCGCCAGGGTTTCCTCGGCCTGCTGACCCTTCTGCTGCCGCACCAGCACCACGATGGCGTTCAGCGTGTTGAACAGGAAGTGCGGCTGCAATTGCGCTTTCAATGCGCCGAGTCGGGCCTGCGCCACCTGGGTTTCGAGTTGTGAGGCGCGCAGGTCCGAACGCAGCGCCGCCTGTGCACGTTCCTGGAAGCGCGCGTAGTTGCGGATCGCGGTCTGGATGCTGAGCACGACCCAGTAGGTCACCACGCCGGTATGAAACCCGAAGATGAACAACAGCGTGAACTCGCTCTTGACGGTTATCGGCGGCTGAATCGGCCAGAACTCGTTCCACGTGAGATGGAACGCGGCCTCCAGCGACAGCCGCAGCAACTCCCAGGCGATGCTCA
>DASQJS010000279.1:0-2461 GCA_035630995.1 Steroidobacteraceae bacterium
TGGCACGCCAGATACGTCGGCTGCGAGTCGTGCCGCCACCAGTTTGTTGATGGCTTCATCGGTGGGCACCAGCACCTTGCCGCCCATGTGACCGCATTTCTTCGCGGAGGAGAGCTGATCCTCGAAGTGCACGCCTGCGGCACCGGCCTTGATCATGGCCTTGGTGAGCTCGAAGGCATTGAGGTTGCCGCCGAAACCGGCCTCCGCATCCGCGATGATGGGCGCCATCCAATCGATATTTTGCACGTTGTCCAGCGCATGGATCTGATCCGTGCGCAGCAGCGCATTGTTGATGCGTTCGATCATCTTCGGTACCGAGTCGACGGGATACAGACTCTGGTCCGGATACATCTCGCCCGAGCTGTTGCCGTCGCCGGCGACCTGCCAGCCGGAGCAGTAGATAGCCTTCAGCCCGGCTTGCACGGCCTGCACGGCCTGGTTGCCCGTCACGCATCCGAGACCGCCGACAACAGGCTCCTCGTGCAGCAGCTTCCAGAATTTGTCCGCCCCCAGTAACGCAAGCGAGTGCTCGATGTGCACGGTGCCTCGCAGGTTCACGACGTCGGCCGCCGAGTAAGGGCGCTCGATACCGCGCCAGCGGGGATGCGAGCTCCATTCGTGGCTCAGGCGGTGCTGCTGCGCGGCTCGATCGGACATGTCGGAACTCCGTGGCTGTGATTGGTGCTTGATGCGCCGAGGGAGCGAAGAGTAGAGTGATTGCCACACGGATTTTCACAATAGAAACTTCACAATGTGAATTTCACAACATGGGTAAATCAGTCCGACAAGGTCATTTTCTCGGCGCCAAGCTTCGATCGCTGCGCAAGCGCAATGGGCTGACGCTCGAAGAGCTGTCGGCGCGCTGCGTTCAGATCGATGCGACGGCGGCGCCGTCCGTCTCGTACCTGAGCATGATCGAGAACGGCCAGCGCATGCCGTCGGACGACATGCTGGCCCTGCTGGCGGGCATCTTCGGAAAGTCTTCCGGTTGGTTCCTCGATCAGAATACCGAGCTCGACGCGGTGCCGAAGCCGGCCGCGCGGGGCGGGCTCGCGGCGATGCCGCTGGAGCCCAGCTTTCTGTTCGCCCACGATCTGCTCCGGATTGCGCTGCCCGAGCTGCTGAGCCAGACGGCGACCACGGGCAAGCAATTCGCGCAATTGCTGATCCGCGTCTGGCAGGAAACGCGACACAACGATTTCCCCGACATCGAGCGCGCGGCGGAACAGGTGGGCGACCGCCGGATGCCGTTGACGCCGAATGAATTGCTGGCGATCTGCAAGCACCTGGGGCTGCAGATCAAATGGTTCGAAGGGAAGGACGAATCCACGCGCGCGATGGTGCGGTCGCGATTCGAGGCGCCTAACACGGTCTGGATCAACAAGCGCCTGAAGATGCAGGAACCCAGGCTCAAGTACGAGCTGGCGTTCTTCGCCGGCCACCGCATCATGCACAACGGCGACGGCCTCATTTCACCGCACGAGGCGACGTGGAACGAATCCGCGGAGGCGGCGGCCGGCGGCACGAGCATGGGTCCCCAGGACGTGCTGCATGCCTGGCGCGACTTCGAGTGCGGATCCTTCGCGGCCGCGCTGTTGTGTCCGCGCGCGCCTTTTCGCCGCTTCCTGATCCGGGAGGCACACTCGGTGGAAGCAGGCTCCCGGCTCGGCGTGACATCGGCGGTGATGATGCGGCGCATGACCTCGGTCTCGCCATATCGTCACTGGCATTTCTTCGACGCCTATCCACCGGGGTTTCTGCGCGCGGTGTATCGCGCCAATGGCATTCCGCTGCCCTGGGGCAACATGAGCGTGGTCCCCGACCCATGCCCCCGCTGGGCGGTCTTCCGAATGCTCAAGAACCCGGGTACCTCGGCCGCGAAGCTGGCGCAGCAGCCGAAATCGCAGATCTCGATCATGCCGGATGGGGAGCGCCCCCGGCTGTATTGCTGCCATTCGATGTTGACCCGCGATGCTGCCGCCGTCTCGCACGTCATCTCGGTGGGAGTCGATCTGTCTCCGGCTCTCTCCGCGCAGGGTTATGACGAGTCCGCGTTGGTGAATTCGATCGGGGAGGCCTGTCGCAAGGGCGGTGGCGACGCGCCGATTCCCTCCGCGGCAGCGGAAGCGCTGCGAATCGTCTCCAAGGTGCTGAACATCGGCTGGATTGGCGACGCACTCGCTCACGAAGCGACCACCATCTGCTCGCGCAGCAATCATTGCCCGCGGTCCCCTCATGCCTGCCATTGACCAGGTAGAAGAATGAATACTAACTACTGTGAGCGCGCGGGACTGCGGGTGGCCACGGAGCTGGCGCTGCTGATCGAGCAGGATGTCGCGCCAGCCGTGGGGCTGGACACCGCACGTTTCTGGACTGGATTCGCCGCGCTGCTGGATGAACTCGTTCCCGTCAACCAGGCTCTGCTCGTCCGGCGCGACCAGCTTCAGCTCGACATCGACGA
>DASQJS010000280.1:0-2247 GCA_035630995.1 Steroidobacteraceae bacterium
GTGCGCAAGGATTGCCGGCCGAGACGCTGATGTCCGAGTACTCGCCCGGGCAATTCGAAATCACGCTGCATCATCGCGATGATTGCCTGCGCGCCGTCGATGAAGCTGTGTTATTCAAGCGCCTTCTGCGCGGCGTGGCGCAGAAACATGGGCTCATCGCCTGTTTCATGGCCAAGCCCTTCACCGCGCGCGCGGGCAGCGGCCTGCACGTGCACGTCAGCATGAACGATGCCGCCGGCCGTAACCTGTTCGCCAGCGACGATGCGGCAGGGACCCCGGCGCTACGTCACGCCATTGGCGGTATGAAGGCGGTAATGCCGGAGTCGCTGGCCATTTTCGCGCCCAACGCGAATTCGTATCGCCGGTTCGTCAGCGAGAGTTACGCGCCGATCGCGCCCATCTGGGGTATCAACAATCGCTCGGTCAGCCTGCGCGTGCCGGCGGGACCGCCGGCGTCGCGACATGTGGAGCATCGCATCTGCGGTGCGGACGCCAATTTGTACCTGGCGGTGGCCACGGTGTTGGGCGCCGCCGCGCATGGATTGCGCGAGAGGCTCGATCCGGGCGCGCCGGTGGAAGGCAACGGTTATGCGCAACCCGGCGTGCGCTCGTTGCCTGGCAGCTGGAGCGAAGCGCTTGCGCTCGCGGCGACGTCCGAATTCCTCGAAGAAACCCTGGGCAGGGAATTCCTGAAGATTTTCCTCGCCATCAAGCACCAGGAATGCGCGCGCTTCTCGGCCGAGGTCAGCGAGCTCGACTACGCGTGGTACCTGCGTAGCTAGAGAAAATTCTCCATTTCTGCAACCAGGCAGGCCGGCTGCACGTATTGAGGGCAGTCCTGGTCGCTGGAGTCGTTGCATGAAACTCGTAAATGCGTTGATCGCCCTCTTGCTTGCCATGCCCGCGCTGGCGGAGCCGGTCGCCGGGAACGTCGAGGTCACCTGGAACGCCGGCGCCGAGGATTGCGAAAAAAATCCGCAGCCGCCGCTGCAGGTGCATCACTACGAGGCGCAGACAATCATCCTGCGCCAGAGCCTGTGCGCGGATTTCGAAGCGCCGCTGCTATATCTGCTCATCGGGTCCAAACGCGCCCTGCTCATCGACAGTGGCGCCGTCGCGGACGCAAAGAGCATGCCGCTGGCCGAGACGGTGTCAGGTTTGTTGCCGGTCGTCGGTGGTGTGCGGCTACCGCTGCTCGTGGTCCACACGCACCGCCACGGCGACCATCGTGCCGGCGATGCGCAGTTGGCCGCGTTGCCCGCGACGCAAGTGGTCCCGGTCGATGCGGATGGGATGCGGGCGTTCTTTCGATTCGAACAATGGCCCGAAGGCCTCGCGCAGCTCGATCTCGGCGATCGGCTGATCGAGGTGCTGCCCGTGCCGGGTCATCAGAGCGAACACGTGCTGTTTTACGACTCGCGCACCGGCATCGTTTTCTCCGGCGATTTCCTGCTGCCGGGGCGCCTGCTGGTCGACGATATCGACGACTATCGCGCGAGTGCCCAACGCGCCGTCGAATTCCTCGAGGACAAGCCGGTGACGCACGTGCTCGGTGCGCATATCGAACTCGCGGAGGACGGAGAAGCATTTCCGGGCGGAAGCACCTTCCATCCGAACGAACGTGGGCCGGCGCTGGGCAAGGCAGATCTCGAGTCGCTGCCCGCTGCGCTCGCGGCATTCAACGGCTTCTACTCGAGCCACCCGAATTTCATCGTGGTGAATCCCATCCGCATCCTCATCTCGATGGCCGCGGGCGCTGTTGTCGCGCTCGGACTCCTTGTCTGGTTCGCGCGAAGACTCTGGAAACGACGGCGCGTCAGTGGCACACGATCCGCTCATTGACCGGCTGGCAGAAAGCCTCGAAACCGTGCACGCGCCGGTGGTGGGCCACGAAGTGTAGTTAGGGCTTGCTGGCGGGCGCAGCTGCTGCCGGTGCGGCTGCGGATCCGCTTTCCTTGGCCACGAGGAACTTGACCACCTGGATAATCTGATCGAAGGTCAGGTCGTCGTTGTTCACGCGATACTTGCCGTTGACCACCAGCGTCGGCGTGCCCGACACCTGCATGGCGATGATCTGGCTGTCGGCCTGTCGCATCTTGAGGTCGACGCCGAAGGACTTCGAGGCGTTGACGAAATTCGCGGCCTTCACGCCCGTGACGCGCTCGTAGAAGCGCGCGGCGTCTTCGATGCTGGGCAGCGTCTTCTTGAGGCGCCCGGAAGGTTCGGTGACGCCGAGCTCGCCGGTGG
>DASQJS010000281.1:0-2068 GCA_035630995.1 Steroidobacteraceae bacterium
GACATCGTGAATCCGATGCCCGCCAGCGCACCGGCGCCGGCCAGTTGCCGCCAGGAGTACGCCGCAGGCTTCTCGGCGATGCCCAACTTCACCGCCAGCCACGACGCCAGAATGAACCCGACAGGTTTTCCAATGGCGAGACCGCAGATGATGGCCGCCATCAAAAGTCCGTGGCCGGTGAGCACTTCAGCGGCAATGACGACGCCGGCATTCGCCAGCGCGAATATCGGCAGCACCAGGTAGCTGGAGCGCGGCGCGACGTTGCGCAGCAGCCGGTCCGCCGGCGATTCGAGGCGATCATGGATGTCGTCCAGCTCGCGCAGCGCAGGCTCGGATGGGCCGAAGCGGAACTGTTCGCCGCCGTGACTGGCTTCCGCCTCGAGGATGGCCTCGGCCTGCAGCGCCAGCGCCTGGTAGTCCGGCGGCTTGCGCGTGGGAATGAACGCGGCTAACAACACGCCCGCGAGCGTCGCGTGCAATCCACCCGCATGCACGCACACCCACAGCAGCACGCCGGTGATCACATACGGTGTGACGCGATACACCCCGGAGCGATTCAGCAGCGCGAGAACGCAGACCGTGGCGAGTGCGCCCGCAAGCGCCGCCAGGTTGAGCGCATCGGAATAGAAGATGGCGACGACGATGATGGCCCCGATGTCGTCGACAATGGCCGCGGCCGTGAGAAAGATGCGCAGCTCCACCGGCACTCGCACTCCCATGATCGCAATCAGCGCCACGGCGAACGCCGTATCCGTGGCCATCGGCACTCCCCAGCCGAGAGCCCAGGGCCCGCTGGGCACCAGCGACACATATATAAGAGCGGGGATGACCATGCCGCCCACCGCGGCCGCGATGGGCAGGGCGGCGCTGCGCCGTGAGGCGAGATGGCCCACGGTGAATTCGCGCTTGATCTCCAAACCCACGACCAGAAAGAACACCGTGAGCAGCGCATCGTTCACCCAATGCACCAGTGGCATGCTGAACGCCGCGTCGCCGAAGCCGAGGGACAGCGGCGTCTCCCAGAATCCTGTGAACGCGGGACCCGCATCCGTGTTGGTAAGGACGACGGCCAACAGCGTGGCCAGCAGTAGCAGCAGGCCAGTGGACGGCGCCCAACTCGCGAAGCCCAAAGCTGCGACGCGCACACGATGCCCGAGTGAACCCAGCATCGCATCGGTGAAGGACGTCTCATCCCACGGCCCATCGTAGCGGCGGCCGTTGATGAAGAACGTGGGCGTGAAGCGCACGCCACTCGCGTGCGAGCTGGCCACGTCGGCATCCACGCGTTCGCGGGCGCGCGTCTCGAGTGCGGTCGCGACCTCGAGCGGGTTCTCGCCGAGCCGCAGGTCGTCGGCAACCGCGCGCAGGTCATCTTCCGTGAGCGTGCGGGAGCGGGTCATCAGCGAAACGTGCGCGCTCCAGAAATCATCGGGCGTTTGCGCCTGTTCCACGAGTTCCGCTGCCCGGCGGGCCAGCTCGCTACCCGAGATCGGACGGTGCCGGAATACATATCGAACACGATCGCCGAGTTGCGCGCGGACTTCGCCAATTCGTGCATTGGCAGCCCGGCAGTGCGGACAGTCATAACTGCCGAACTCGACCAGAGTGATCTCGGCGCGCGCGGCACCCAGCGTGTGGTCTCGTTCCGGATCAACGGCGCGTTCCAGGCGATTGTTCATGACTGCAATTAGAACACGTAGGATCCCAGTGCTCCCCAGGGGTGGCTATCGCATGGCGCACCAATGACCCCCTGACGCGTCTGCCCGCCGTGGCCATCGGCGTCACGGCGGCGTTCGAGCTCTAATACGAAGGGCACCACGTGGCGTGCGCAAACGGCGGGCAGGCCGGCATCGACATGTTCGGTGCCGCCTGCGATGGCAACCTGCCGTTTTCCACGGTCATCACCGATCTGGGAATGCCGCATGTGGATGGCCGCCAGGTCGCGGCGGCAATCAAGGCAATCGAGCGGACGGCAAGAATCATCATGCTGACCGGTTGGAGGCAGTTGCTGGCCGACGGTAGTGACGCACCCGCCCACGTCGACAAGATCCTGAGCAAGCCGCCAAAT
>DASQJS010000282.1:0-2785 GCA_035630995.1 Steroidobacteraceae bacterium
CCCGCGGACTGGACCGCTCCGCAGGTCACGCTCACGCCGACGCTGGAAATCCCGCAGTTGCTGGCCTCGATGTCCGGCGACGCCGAGATCGAAGAGGATGTGGAGTTGCCGGCGTCCATCTGGCTCGGCGAGCAGGACTCCATCACGCAACTGCCCGAGCAGGGCGTCGATCTGCGTGCGCACCTCATGGTCATCGAACGCAGTCTCATCAGCCAGGCGCTGCAGCGCTCCGGCGGCACGGTCGCGCACGCGGCTCGCTTGCTGTCGCTTCGCCGTACTACTTTGGTGGAGAAACTTCGCAAGCTCGGCATGGCCCAGGCGCCCGAACACGCCTGAGTTTCGTCGCCGCGTACGCCACGTGCGCCGGCACCTTCCTTTTTCCGCGACGGATTCATGACACTGATGTGAACGGTGTCACGCCGGTACAGCCCTTTCTGGCCGGCACAGCTCTTGCAACTGCAATCGTTGGCCGCCCACGGCCAATGAACTTGAGGTTCTGATGAGCACCGAAATGAAACTGAGCGACGCGCTGGAACCAGTCGCGGTCGATTCATCCTCGCTACTGACCATGGCGCTCGCGCGCCGGGTGGCAGTCACCGATTGCTCGGTGCTGATCGTTGGCGAATCCGGCACCGGCAAGGAAGTGCTGGCGCGCCTCATTCATCGCGCCAGTCCACGGGCGAAGAACAACTTCGTGGCGGTGAACTGCGCGGCCATTCCCGAGAACATGCTCGAAGCCATGTTGTTCGGCTACGAGAAGGGATCGTTCACCGGCGCCGTCAACGCACACGCCGGAAAATTCGAGCAGGCGCAGGGCGGCACCATCCTGCTCGACGAGATCACCGAAATGCCCCTGGCGCTGCAGGCCAAACTGCTGCGCGTGTTGCAGGAGCGTGAAGTCGAACGCCTCGGCGGCAACACACCGGTGAAGCTCGACGTGCGTGTCATCGCCACGACCAACCGCCTGCTGCGCGACGAAGTCACCGCTGGCCGTTTCCGCGAAGACCTCTATTACCGCCTCAACGTATTTCCGCTGGCGCTGACGCCGCTGCGTGAACGCCGCGACGACATCCTGCCGCTGGCCTCTCATCTATTGCAGCAGCGCGCCCGGGCAGGGCAGCGCATCCCGGCGCTCTCCGCCGATGTCGCGCACCTGCTGCTCACCTACAGCTGGCCCGGCAACGTGCGCGAGCTGGACAACCTCCTGCAGCGTGCCGTCGTGCTGACCGAAGGCACGGTCATCGAAGCCGAACACATCCTGTTCGAGAAGCAGGCGACGCGAGCCGAAAGCGCCGCCAACTCGTCGCCGGTCCTTCAGCAGACGCTGCAGCGTGCCGAACGCGACGTGATTCTCGAAGCGCTGCGCACGGCGCATGGCTGCCGGCGCGAAGTGGCGGAGAAGTTAGGCATCAGCCCGCGCACCTTGCGCTACAAGCTGGCGCGCATCCGCAATACCGGCGTCGATGTTCCGGCGGCGTAATCGGTAACTCCGGAGAAATCCCATGAGCAATATGGAAATCGACCGCGTGCTGGCGCAGATCCGCAGCATCTCGCATGCCGGCAGCGCCGGTGGCGTCGGCGGGCTTCGCGGCCCTTCGGCCGCAGTGGGAGGCCCGGGTGCAGTCGACAAGGGCTTCGCGACCTTGCTGAAGCAGGGGCTCGACTCGGTCAACCAGGTGCAGAACAAGGCCACCACGCTCGCGACGCAGTTCGAGCGCGGAGTGCCCGGCGTCGAATTGCCGCAGGTCATGCTGGAAATGCAGAAGGCCAACGTGTCATTCCGCGCTCTCGCCGAAGTACGCAACAAGTTCGTGGATGCGTACCGCGAGATCATGAACATGCCGCTTTGAGCGGCTAAAGGAATCTTTCGATGGCGCAGGAACTGGTCAATTCAGGCTCGGAGCGAGTCATCAGCGGCATGAAGCCGCTGCTGTTGTTAGTCGGAGTCGCAGCGGCGATCGCCGCCGGCGTGGGTGTGATGCTCTGGTCCGTGGGCCCCACGTACAGCCTCCTGTTCTCGAACCTCGCGGCCGAAGATACCGCGCAGATCACCCAGGCGCTGGAAAGCTCCGGTATCCCCTACAAGCTCGAGAACGGCGTGGGCGCCATCAGCGTGCCCGCCGAGCAGCTCGCCGCGGCGCGGCTCAAGCTCGCCGCGCAAGGATTGCCCGAGAGCGGCGGCGGCGTGAATGCCATGACGCGCGATCCGGGTTTCGGCGTCAGCGCGTTCATGGAGAACGCACGTTACCAGCACGCGCTCGAAACCGAGCTCGCCCGCACCATCGCCAGCCTGCAGAACGTGCAGGGTGCGCGCGTGCATCTCGCCATGGCGAGGCAGTCCGCGTTCGTGAGCGAACGCCGGCCGGGCTCCGCGTCGGTGTTCCTGCAGATCAAGGCAGGCCGTCGCCTCGACGACGAAAATGTGCAGGCCATTGCGAATCTGGTGGCCTCCAGCATTCCCGAGCTCCAGGCATCCCAGGTGACCGTGGTCGACCAGACCGGCCGGCTCCTGTCCGCACCGGAAACCGACAGCGACACCGCGATGCGCGACAAGATGTTCGAGTTCTCGCATCGCCTCGAGGAAAGTTATTCGAATCGCATCCAGGAGATGCTGACTCCGCTCGTGGGCCCTGGCCGGGTGCGGGCGCAGGTGGTCGCGCAGGTGGACATGACCACCACCGAATCCACGCGCGAACAGTTCAATCCGCAGAGCCAGGTCGTGCGCAGCGAATCGACGGCCGAAGAAGCCGCACGCAACGGTGCCGGCAATGCCGGTGGCGTGCCC